>OMRK01000279.1 GCA_900313515.1 uncultured bacterium
CCCAGAGGGAACAGATCGGTTGCCTCGCAGATCTCGCCAAAACTGGCATCTAGTTGCTCTGGAGCCATGTAACGTGGAGTTCCCACGATAGCTCCGGCTTTGGTCAAATTGCTGTTGACATTATCGTTTTTAGCTGCACCGAAATCCATCAGATGGACTTGGCCTTCATTATCAACTATAAGATTCTGTGGCTTCAGGTCGCGGTGGATGATCTTCTTTTCATGCACGGCTACCAAAATATCGGCAATCTGGCGGGTCAAATTCACTGCCTTCTCTACGGGCAGAGGTCGGTCTCCTATTATGTCGTCCATACCCGTACCCTGCAGGTACTCCATGGCTAGGTAGCAACAAGGTTTGCGGCTGATTTCGTAGATACCTACCACGCCGGGATGGTCTATGCTAGCTATAGATTTGGCCTCGCGTTCGAAACGCTTCATGGCCTCATCGTTTTCGCAGAAATCGTTTTTTAGAATCTTTACCGCCACTTTGCGATGCAGGCGCAGGTCTTCGGCCAAATAAACCACCGAGGTGGCGCCTTCGCCCAGTTCTTCCTTGAGCTTGTAATTCCCCAACTCGGTACCCACTTCAACCACAAAGGGTTGTTGCTGCTGGGCCATGGCTGCGCTGCGTATGGCCAGACGGCTCTGCATGCGGGCCGTGAGTATTTCGAAATTGATGGGCTTGGTTACGTAGTCGCTGGCACCACCATTTAGAGCTTTAACTATGCTGCCACTGTCTCCCAGGGCGGTGAGCATGATCACCGGCAGTTCTACATCGTTGCGGATTTCGCGTATGTGTTGCAGGGTTTCAAAGCCGTCCATGCCTGGCATCATAATGTCCAGGAGCACCATGTCGATACGTGCCGGAGACTTGACTGTATCTAGTGCTTCCTGACCATTACTGGCTAGAAATACCTCATAGCCAGATCTCTTAAGACGCTTGGAGAGCATTTTGCGGTTTAATTCTTCATCATCTACTACTAAAATAGTTTCGTTTGCCATAATAAACCAGGTTTTTCTAGCTGTTCGTCTGATTACCTTGCCGATGTAGTTGCCTTGGAAAATTTGCAAATGCTCAACGGTTGTTGATCGTCTCAATTTGCTGTTGCATGGTAGCATCCCATTGGATGCATACAGTTTGACTGTGCAGAAAAATCGGTATCAGTGAGATTTTTAGGGGGGATTATATCGTTTATAGATACGTATATTTGGAACCGCACAGGCTTGAGCTTCACAGAAATGTACTGGTCAGCCACTATGTATTGGCAGATAGCAATAAACACCTACCTTTAGGAATGGGGAGTGTCAACAAACAAAGGATTATTTTATGAAATTGGCAAATCCGGCGGTTCCTATGCTGAATGACATGTCTTTGCGCATCCGTATAGTTTTGATGACTATACTGGCCATATTTCTGCCTCTAATTGCCTCCGATCTTTACGTGTTTAAGCGGGAAGTAGATGAATGGTACGATATTAATGTTAACTCGCTCTACAGCTCATCGGCTCATATAAGCCAGGATATAGACCGTTGGCTTAACAACAAAAAGAGCTTGGCTAGGCATATCGCTGAAAGCAGTTTGGTGCGCGATTTCTGTACCAAATATGCTAATTCTAAGCTAAGCAAACAGGAGAAGGACAAACTTGTAAAAGATTTTTATAATAAGGCTGGTACCAGTGCCTTTTTAAGTACCGATATCGCTGAACTGGCTATTTCGGATTTAGGTGAGTGTGTTCCTGAAGACAAACTTGAAAAGTATATTGATAACCTTTCCGACCGACATGTCATGAACTTGAATGGCAACTCACCTGCCGAAGTTGCCAAAAAAATTGTTGGAGGGAGAGGGTACGGGCGTCCTCAATATATTGGAGGCAATATTTTCTACAGTACCTCCAAGGAGGATATAGGTATGTCATGGATGCCTCTTCCGATCTTGGAACGTGATGATTCCGATCCCATGCATACTGACAACTTATCGTCGGTGGTGGCACCGCTCATGCGCAGACTCAACGATGGAGATACTGTGCTGTTTAAGCGTCTTTGGGTGTCCACCGAGATGGTCGATGAAGACAACTTTGACAATGCAAATTACAACCGCCAGAATAGCAGTTATGTAGCAACCTTCATTTACAGTGACGCTGACAATAGCGAGGATACACCAGAAAATTCGGTAGATCGGCGCACGCCAGTGGCCATTCTTACTTTGCGTATAATGCCAGGATTGATTCAAAACAACTTTGAACACGAAAATTTCTATCTGGTCGATCCTAGGGGGCAAATTATTGCTATGCCCCGTAATATTAACAAAAGTGTCTTTGAACAGAAAGAATTAAAGCCTAAAGCAGAAAAAGTATATGGTGCATATACATACAAGCTGAGGGTGCCGGAAGATTATCGAGGGGCTACTGGCGCCATGGGCCGAGATGAGGCAGGCCAATGGACTCGGGCTTTTGTAAATTACCGTAATTTTTACGATAAGTATCGTCATCCGGTGGAAAATTCCAGGGAGATACCTGAGCCGGAGTATAAATTGTCGAATATCTACGTCAATATCTTTGGAGAAAAGGTTATTGGGGCGTGGCATCCGTGTAAAGAGATTGATTGGTTTGTGCTCTCGGAAAAGGATCAGCGGGAGTTTTATCAATACCTGCATGAATCAGTGTATGTTTCAATGCTCATCACGGTGGCCATTGGCTTGCCCTTCGTAGCCTTTGCCTTTTGGACAGCCGGCAACTTGGCTGATCCTATCATAAAACTTAGTAAGGCTGCCGCCAAGATCGCTGGTGGAGATCATACGACCAGGTGTAATATCGTTCGTCACGATGAAATTGGCATTTTATCCCGTGCTTTCGATACTATGGCCAGTCGCATTGAGAAGACTATGACTGAGCTAAAAAGGGCCCGCGACGAGGCCTTGGAAGCCAGCAGAGCCAAGAGCAATTTCTTAAATACCATGAGTCATGAGCTGCGTACACCGTTAAGTGCGATTATCAATTACAGCGAAATCATCATGGACAACGTTAATGATCGCAATGACGATATGGCCGAGGACGATTTGGATAATGCTAACAGCATCCATATTGCCGGTCTCAACCTACTTTCGGTTATCAATGATATTCTCAATGTATCTCGTTTGGAATCGGGTAGGATGGGCCTTTTTGTGGATAGCTTTGACCTTAAAGATCTGCTGGCTGAAGTTAGGGCTTCAATTAATTCGCTAGCCTCCAACAAGAACAACGTTTTAGAAATTGTTGGTAAGGATGATTCTCTGACCTTAAATACTGATCATGCCAAGCTGCGCCAGATCATCATCAACGTTATGGGCAACTCCGCTAAATTCACGGAAAATGGTCATATCCGCTTGGTTATTGAAATTTGGGATGCTAAGAGGGCGCAAGAAGAGTTGTACAAGGTCGATTATATTGAGATACCGGGTACTACTATCGTAGATACGGAATTTGAGCCGGATACTCAGGTGATCGTTTTAAGTATGCAAGATGATGGAATCGGTATGACTCAGGATAAATTCTCTAAGATTTTCGAAGAATTTACCCAAGCTGACAACAGCATTTCCAGAACTTACGGTGGCACGGGATTGGGGTTGGCTCTGGTGCAAAACTTCACCAAGATGATTTATGGTCGGTTGGAACTTCTCTCCCAAGAAGGACGCGGTTCTGCTTTCACTCTGAAGTTGCCATTGAAGTGGCCCAAGAATGCTCCCACCAATGTTAGTAATGCGAGTGAAATATTAGGCACGCCCTCCAAGGGTTCTAAAGCCTCTAAGGCTTCTAAGATTGAACCTGCCGGCAATACCGGTAAAGGCTCAATCGCTGGCAAGAGCAGCCGTAAAAAAGGAACTGGAGGTACATCGGTCGGCGTAGGGCTTGGAATTAGCGTTAGGAGGGGATAGAAAATTAAAGGACCCCGGAATATGACTTAGCTGTCCGGGTGTCTTTTGGGGGTGGCGCGTATGGATGTGGGCACCTTCTAAGTGCTTAAAGGCCCCTGACTGCAAATCGATCGCAGCCCGGGGCCCTTAACATTGTGTAGAGCAACATAGCTCTATTCTTTTTCTTTAAGACCAGGGAAGTCGTCGTTTTTAAAAGTTACTTCGGCCCTTTCATTGTTGGGGCGCAGCTCAATCCATTCCTTGGCTGTCTCGCTTTTGGCACTGGCCTCCACCTTCATGGAACCCCACTTGTATATTTTGAAGGTTTCGGAACTGTGCTTCCAGACCGAACCCTCATTGCGATCGTTGATCATTACGTAAATCTCGTAATCGGAATCGTTGATAACCTTAACCTCGCAGTTAGGTTCGCGGCGCTCCCGGTCTCTATCGTGGCGGTCCCACGGGCCGGCGCAGGCTACCTGACTGGTGGCGGCAAAGAGCAGAACCGATAAGCCTGCCGTGGTAATTAAGTTAACTTTTTTCATAATAACTTCTCCTTTGCCAGATCATCCAGCCGCTGCGCCGCCCCAGCGCTCAACTATTTACTGCGTATGCCGCGTTGTTCCTCACCGCGCCAGAAGGCCTGGCCCTCTTCGGGGAGGGTATAGACTGGATCGTAGAAGGTATAGCGATAGTTCAGAGCTTCGGGATCGTCCATCTCGATTGAAGTACGGTAATTCTTAGTCCAGTAAGAGATGCCCAGGGTACGGTCGTAACCTACCACCTGGTGGACCCAGCGCTTGCCCACGTAGGGAACGTCACAAACTACGCGCGGAGTGGCATATCCGGGCAGGTAGCCCATAATGTCATGCTGCAATTGCTGAGCCTCGGCTACTGACAAACGCCAGTGCTCCGAGTTGGGGATCATGTCGCACATGTAGAAGTAGTAGGGCATAATCTTAGCGTGATCTAAGAGCATGAAGCAGAGGTCCAGCATTTCATGAGCATCGCTGTTGACGCCGCGCAGGAGTACACCCTGGTTGCGCACATCGCGGTAGCCCATTTCCAAAATTTTGACAACGGCCTTACCTACCAGTGGGGTTACCTGGCAAGCATGATTTACGTGAGTGTGTACGGCAATCTGCACACCACGCTCATGGGCCTTCTTGGCGATGCGGTCCAGGGATTTTAGCACCTCATCCTGGAGGAAGTGCTGGGGCAGAGCTTGCAGGGCCTTGGAGGCCAGGCGCAGATCGCGAATATTGGGGATATCCAAGAGCTGCATTACAAAATCTTCCAGAACTGCCGGAGGCAGGTTAGCCACATCGCCGCCAGAAACCACCACATCGCGCACCGAAGGGGTTTCGCGCAGGTATTTGAGCATGGCTTCAAAGCGTTCCTTTTGCTTCATCTTGAAGCGATGCTTAGTAACGTTAGGCATGTTGTTGCCCACCAGATCCATGCGGGTGCAGTGGGCGCAGTATTGCGGACAGGTGGTTAAGAGCTCGGCCAAGACTTTGGTGGGGTAGCGGTGGGTGAGGCCTTCAACCACCCACATTTCCGCCTCGTGCAAACTGTCGCGGGAGGCCTTGGGGTGGCAGGGCCAGACTGGGTGACGGTCGCTTAAGGCGGGTACCATGTAGCGGCGTACCGGATCGTGGCGCAGATCTTTCTCATTCATGCAGTTGATCATTTGCGGAGGAATGAGCATGGACATGGTGGCATTCTTTTCTATATCTGCCTGGATATCGTCCAAGAAAGCCTGATCCGCGTAAGGTCCCCAAACCTCGGCCAGTTCACGCAAATTCTTAATAGAGTGCTGCCTTTGCCACAGGGCTGACTCCCACTCCTCTTTGGTTACCTTTGACCAAGCAGGCCAGCGCGTCCAGTCCGGCTCGCGGAATTCACGCTTGGGGGGGTAAACATAAGGCTGAGTTTGCCTTGACACTCCCTGGGTTTTCTTGGGCTGCTCAACGTGATTTTCTTCGCTCATAACGTTAAAATCGCGGTTTCCACTCCATCCGTAAAGGAACGAAATACGCCGCCACTCTCCTTTCAGCCATCGCTCACAAACTTTGTACCTATGCAATTCGCTAAAGTATGGTGTTTTTACCTGCAGGGCAGGGAGGGGCGGCTACTTTTTTTTACACATTTGGCTCAGCTTGGGCCGCGGACTTATTCTCCTCTATGCCAGGCTTCTATTTCGGCATCGGACTGGCCGCGCAGCGCTCGGCCCAGATCTGGAGCTGGATCGGGATTGTTGCCATACATTTGTCGGCCCTCATGAGCTTCGGGCAGGTGCTCGGTAACGGGAAGGTTGTTGGAAGTCACATAAAGTAAGCAGTGGCAGTACTTGTACATTTGCATTTCGTCGCAGGGGCACAGCCAGCGGCGATGCTTGATCTCCTCGTGCTTATCCGGGTAAAAGTTGCAGGGACACAGCGGCTTGCCAAGTTCTGCCATATTCTTTACCAGTCCGTTTATGACTGATTCCTTGACCCCCTCTACCGTGCTGAACTGAGTTCCGGTTTTCTGACGGTACTTTTCGGTGTAGTTTAAAATTTTCTGTCTAATTTCTGAATCTGCTGAATCACTCATTGCTAAATCCTTCTTTAGCAGCCGAACGAGGCTTTATGGCTCATGTTGGTGCTTGCTAATTTGATTCTGCTTTATCTACTGGGTCGCATAGTCTCGGATAGATTTACTCGCGGCGTTGGCACCTAAAGCATTTTCGTTGCGGTCCGCGTGCTCTTGGGGAGAATCCCGCTACCGACTATTTATGCTCTTTGCTAACTGATCGGCCCCCCTATGCTTTTGGACACGTTTTAATTATCGTGAAGCCAAGTTGCCGCGGGGGGCCGATCCGTATGCTACCGTGGAGGAGACTTACTCGCTCACGTTATCGGGCATGATTACAATATCTTTAGCGGTGATCGAGCCGTTCCAGTCGCGACCGCCCTCTACCTTGATAACATCGCCCTTTTCGACAACGTTGAAAATTTCACTTATAGGTACGCTTTCGTCGCGGAGCCAGCCGTTCTGGGAGAAGCGCTTAGTCACTTTAGTTTTCAGTTTCAAATAGATCCAGTTCTGAGTGACGGTAGGGTTTGCATCCAGTTGGGCAATACCTATGCGCTCCTTATCTTCATCCAACTCAGTAATACGGTAAGTTCCTGAGGCCAGAATCAGTTGGGCTTGCACTGGGTACTGCATGGCTACAACCGCTGCCAGCAGGGCTAAGACTGCTAAAGTTATGGAAAAAGTGCGTTTCATGTTTTTTACCTCTGCAATACGCTCATTTTGTTGGTGGAAAGAACCCCCCGGCCGCAGCTATTCGCCATCGAGGGAGTCTGTTCCTAAAGTTTTTAAGTTTCCGGTCAAAATTTTGTTTCTTTTTTTGAGGGTTCTTCTAATAGTGTACAATCGCACTTTGCTCCGGTTCTTTATGGGTAAAGTCGATATTTTGCCTCAAATGTGGCCGGATAAAGAAATAGCCTTGAGTAGGGTCCGGGAACTTGGAAAACGACCCTGGCTTCTGATACCATTTAAAAATCCACTAGGTATATTTCAATGCCAATCTTCGTATAGTTCGCGTTTACTTCATCTATTTCTGCGATGTAGGCAACGAGGAGTTTGCCGGCATCCATAAGGCGCGAAAAGATTACATTATCTTTTCGGGGAACGTAACCTAATTTCTTTCCATCACTTGTAAGAACGAGGATAGCTTTTTTATCAAATTTATTATCTTCTCTGCGCAGCGTTAAACGATCTCCCGCCTCGATCTCACTAAGAACCGTTTTATCGTCGAGGTGAAACGTTCCGGCAACATACGTATCGAATAAGTGGATTTCTTTCGTCAGTGGCTTGAGCAGTTTATCAAGCCCACTATTTTGTGTTAACGAGA
>OMRK01000237.1 GCA_900313515.1 uncultured bacterium
ACTTGTAAAATCGAGGGCTTGATTGTTGCCGCTTCGCATATCTCCTCAAGGCGATTGCTTTCAAAATTGCTGATACCTATCGAACGCACCTTGCCAGCTTTCACAGCTTTCTCCATGTCTTTCCAGGCGCCAATATAATCACCGAATTGCTGATGAAGTAGGAGCAGATCAACGTAACCCGTATCGAGCCTGTCGAGCATCTTGTCGATGGCCGCAGCGGTCTTTCCTTCACCGTATTCGTTCGGCCAGAGTTTGGAAGTAATCCACACTTCCTCTCGGGGAATGCCACTGTCTTTCACTGCCTTGCCTACACTTCTTTCATTCTGGTAAGCGTGAGCCGTGTCAATGTGACGAACACCCATTTTCAGCGCATCAAGCACTGCATTGTAGGTAGCTTCTCCTTCCGGAACCTGGTATACGCCAAGCCCGAACTGCGGAATCTTTGTGCCGTCATTCAAAGTAATATAAGTCTGCATAATTATGCCTCTATTATTTCAATTTGTTGTAATTCTCTGCGGAAACTGCTTCGCACCACTCTGTGCTGCCGTCCTCACCCTGTATCTCTATCGCAAGGTGAGCAAACCAACTGTCTTTCGCTGCTCCGTGCCAATGCTTAACATTTGCGGGAATGTTTACAATATCGCCTGCATGAAGTGCTCTTGCTTCTTTGTCCCATTCCTGATACCAGCCTCGACCGCCTACACATATCAACATCTGACCGCCACCGCTTTTGGCGTGGTGGATGTGCCAGTTGTTGCGGCAAGAGGGCTCAAAGGTCACGTTCCAGATCGGTATTTGAGCGGTTGATACAGGGGCAAGATAGCTCTGTCCCACAAAATAATCGCCGTAAGGATTGGCCTCACCAATGGGGAAAAATATCTCGCTTTGGAACCTGTCCCTATCGGAGACTGCGGGAGCATCGTGGGTATATATCTCCTTGGCGATACTGAACACCGCCCAGGCGTGCGGCCAGCCTGCGTAGAACGCTGTGTGTGTGATAACGGCAGCCATCTCTTTTTGAGTAACACCGTGCTTTTTCGCATTCTGAATGTGGTAGCGAATCGCATTATCGGTCACGCCTTGGGACATGAGCGCAACCACCGTGATGATAGATCTCGTCTTCAGATCAATATCCGCATTGTTCCAGTTTTCACCGAACAGAATGTCATCGTTAAAATGAGCAAAATCGGGGGCAAACTCGCCGAGCTGGTCCCTGCCTGCTGTTTGAATAATCTTTTCAGTCATTTTAAATCCTCATTGGATAGAATTCTTTGCCCATATAGCAACTTTGCTTTCGCTTTGGGCTGACTCTGCGCCATGTACAGACAGACCTGCTTTTAACGTAGCTCCCTTGCAGAGGCTTTTCAGGTCACGTTCGCTGCCGCCCATTCCGCTACCTTCGTTGGTACAGAATGGAATAATCGTTTTACCAGTGAGGTCGTAATGTTCCAACAACGTAAACATACACATTGGCATTGTGCCCCACCAGTTTGGATAGCCAATAAAAATCGTGTCATAGCTATCAAAATCATCGGGATAAGTCTTGAGCTCGGGACGGGCCTTGGCGCGAAGCTCCGCCTTCGCTTCTTCTATGCAGGCCATATAGCTTTCGGAGTAGGGCTTCACGGTATCGACTTCAAACAGATCGCCGCCCACTGCCTTCTGAATGAACTCCGCAACGCGCTCGGTGTTACCCTTGTCAATTTGTTTCAAGCTGCCGTTTCAGTAGTTTTCGCCTTTGCGAGAATAGTAAACTATAAGAATCTTAGCCACAGCGATTGCCTCCGTACTTCTATTTGGTGGTTGCATCTTAATACAGTGTTTTTAATGAATCAATCTTGATTTTTAATGGAACTAATAAGTTTTTCTTTATAAAACTTTGAAACTTTTTGGCTCTTGAAAAAATAAGTGTATGTTATTGACTGAGTTGTTGGACAAGGATATTCCTGGACGTGCGGGATTATCTCCCCTAGTTTTGGAATGTATCGTTCAAGAGGAGGTCTGGTGGCCTGTTGGGGCGTCAGTCAGCGTGCTAAAGAACTCTAACAATAGGCGAGGGTGTGTTCGAGAGTAGTCATATATTTAGCATGCTTTATTCTTTTGTTTCTTTGATATTGTATATACAGTTTATAAAAAGGAGTTAATAGGATGTCTTTTGAGGATAAGTATGAGACTGTAAGTCATTACGAGAAGACTGAGGGTTGGCTAAATTGGATTTTAAAATCTAAGTTTTCTAAGTATTTGTGTTGGCTAGGGATTTCTCTGCTTTTGATATTGGTCTCTATAGCTCTCATGTACACTACCATTAACGATTATTATACGGCTTATAAGTTAATGAAAACATGTACACAGGAGACTAAAGGTACAGTTGTAGAAATTTCGCGTCATCATCGTAGGAAGAACGTTAAGGCTATCACCGAGAACGGTAAGGTTATCGCCGAGTATAAGGTAAATGATCAAACCTATAAAGCGACTGGCAGAAGAGGATTTCGTTCTTATTCACGAGGTGAGTATTTAACCGTACACTTTAATCCCGACGATAATAGTATTTCTTATGCAGGTGAGTACCCATACTGCGGACCTATCCGCTTCTATTTTTTTGTTGGTTTAATTTTTGTAGTTATAAGCATATACTTGCCCTTTGGGGCCAAGATAGGTAGAGAAAAGATAACTATCACCGATGCTTCAGGAATGAAGCTGACCGTTGCGGCCGGCAACAAGCCTAATCTTTTAAGCTTAACAGGTGAAGATGGATCCCAATTGTTGGTTACCAAAGAGCATGTTTTGGGTATAATCAATGATGGTGGAAAATTCGTAAGTAATGAAGGATGGGGCCTGGGCAGTAAATTAAATGGCTCTTTAAGAGATTAAAAAGTCTTAAGTTTTTTATTTTGAGCTGAGAGTGAGCTGAAAGATAAGTGCATGCCAAGGTTTCTAGGTCTAACAGCTGCGCTATAATGCGGCGGAAGTAGATTCTCCGAAAAGGCAGGTAGCTTACGTTAAGGCCTGGGTCTTAATACATGAAGAAGAATTAAGAGCAAACTGGGAATTGGTGGAAATGAAGCAAGAGCTTTTCCGAATCGAATCCTTGCTGTAGCAGTATGGCCCGCACATATGTCGCGGGTTTTCATGTGTTTTGAAGTAAAAAATGAAGCCAAAATAT
>OMRK01000100.1 GCA_900313515.1 uncultured bacterium
AGCGAAGTCGTAGGCCGCTGAAGAGCGGGTGACGCCCCCATCACACACCACAACAAAGCGAAATAGCAGGCTGCCTAGGAGCGAGGGGCGCTCGGCCCCAGCATTCGAAAGGAAACGACGCCTCCACTTAACCAGGGGGCGCCGAGAAGAGCGAGGGAGCTCGATCCTAGCGTTCGACAGCACCCACCCCAAGCCACATCTGCCATCGCCCGCATCCTCCTTCTCCTCCACTAAAAAACGCTGCGGGGGAATTTTCGCAGATTTGTAAAAGCCACGCCGCTGAATTTATTTTTATGTCTTTACGTTTAAGAGGTCCTTTCTATGTATACCAGATTTCCCGAGGTTGACCCTCGCGCCTCTCTGCCCTCATTGGAGGAAGAGACTTTAAAATTTTGGCAAGAAGAAAATATCTTCCATGAATCCTTGAACATTCGCGAAGAGGCTCCAGAATTTGTCGTTTACGACGGCCCGCCCACAGCCAACGGAAATCCCGGAATTCACCACGTCCAGGCCCGCGCCTACAAGGATCTTTTCCCGCGTTACAAGACCATGCGAGGCTTCAAGGTGCGCCGCAAGGCCGGTTGGGACTGCCACGGCCTTCCGGTAGAGATAGAGGTGGAAAAGCGACTGGGCTTTTCCGGTAAACTGGACATTGAGAAATACGGCATTGAGCCCTTCTGCAAGGAATGCCGCCGCTCGGTCATGGTCTACGAAGATGCTTGGCGTCGACTGACCGAACGCATAGCCTACTGGACCGACCTGGACAACGCTTATATGACCATGAGCAACGACTACGTGGAGAGCGTCTGGTGGTCCATCAAAGAGCTCTGGAACAAAGATCTACTCTATCTGGGTTACAAAGTAGTGCCCTACTGCGCTCGCTGCGGCACGCCCCTTTCCAGCGCCGAGGCCGGATCGGCTTACAAAGATGTTCAGGATCCCTCTCTTTACGTGCGCTTCCCCTTAGAGGAACCCGAAAAGTTGGGGTTGCCCGAAAATACCGCCTTATTGGTCTGGACCACCACACCCTGGACCCTGCCCGGAAACGTAGCCGCCTGTGTCCATCCCGATCTGAACTACGTTGCCGCTAAGCTAGCCGACGGTCAGGTTCTAATCCTGGCCCAACCGCTTATGGAGCAAGCCCTGGGATTGGAAAACAACGCAGAAAACGTTGAAGCCAACGGCAAAAAGTCAGAGAACGCCAACTCTGAATCGGTCCCGGCTGCACAAGCCACTGCTAAACCGGAGGTCTTGGCTTCCTTCAAAGGCAGCGAGCTAGTCGGTCTGCACTACAAGGCCCCCTATAAATGGTACGATTTCGGCGACAAGATCGGCCACCGCGTGGTGGCGGGATCCTTTGTAACTTCCGATGATGGCTCGGGTATAGTTCACATTGCCCCAGCCTTCGGCGCCGACGACTTAGACGTGGGACGCAAGAATGATCTGCCCGTCATCCATCCCGTAAAGCCCGATGGACATTTCCGCGAAGATGCTTCCTTCCTGGCTGGTCTGTGGTTCAAAGAGGCCGACCCCAAGGTTATTGAAGATCTCAAAGAGCGTGGCTTGCTCTTCAGGATAAAGAAGTATGCCCACAGTTACCCCCACTGCTGGCGCTGCGGTACCCCGCTGCTCTATTACGCCACAGATTCTTGGTATATCAACAACACGCGCCTGCAGCAGCATCTCATCGATAAAAACCAAGAGATCGACTGGCATCCGGCCCACATCAAAAATGGTCGCTATGGCGATTGGCTGAACAATTTGGTAGACTGGGCCATTTCGCGCACACGCTACTGGGGTACTCCCCTGCCTATATGGACCTGTGAAGAGTGCGGTGAGCGCACGGTGGTCGGTTCCTACCAAGAACTGGCCGAGAAAGCTCAGCAGGAGATCGATGTAAAATCGGACAGTTTCGATCCCCACCGCCCCTATGTGGACAGGATCACCTTCGAGTGTCCCAAGTGTCATGGCACCATGCACCGCGTCCCCGATGTTTTGGACTGCTGGTACGACTCAGGTTCAATGCCTTTCGCCCAGTTCCACTATCCCTTCGAGAATAAGGAATTGTTCGAACAGAAGCTCTTCCCGGCCGACTTTATCTGCGAAGGCCTGGATCAGACCCGCGGTTGGTTCAACTCCCTGCATCAGCTGGGCGTCATGCTTTTTGACAACATAGCTTACAAGAGCGTGATCTGCCATGGTCTAGTTTTGGACGGCAACGGCGAAAAAATGTCTAAGAGCCGCGGCAACGTGGTCAACCCTTGGGATATCATCAAAGCTCAGGGTGCCGACGCAATAAGGTGGTACCTTTATACCTCGGCCCCTCCCGAACTTAGTCGCCGCTTCTCCGCCGAGCTGGTAGGCGAAGCTTCCAAACATTTGTCTACCTGGTGGAACACCTGGCAGTTCTTCCTTATGAACGCCAATGCCTCAACAGTTGATCTGCAGGTACCGGCTCCAAGCGAGGGTTTCACCGATCTGGATCGTTGGATTCTGGCCCGTCTCCAGCAAGCGGTGAAAGAGGTAACCGACTACCTGGAGGTTTACGACTTAACCAAAGCGGCCAAAACGCTGGAAAGCTTTGTCGATGTCCTCTCTAACTGGTACGTGCGCTTAAACAGACGCCGCTTCTGGGAGAACGACAGCGCTGCCTATCACACCCTCTACGAGTGTTTGATCACCCTGGCCAGGTTGCAAGCTCCCTTTACACCCTTCCTGGCCGAAGAGGTGTGGCGCAACCTAGTGGTGAGCATAAATCCTACGGCCCCTAAGAGCGTCCACTTAGCCGATTGGCCCGTGTTCCAAACCGAGAAGTTCGATGAGGAACTCTTGAAAGACGGCAATACCGCCATGCAGATCATCTCCATAGGCCGAGCCGCCCGCGTTGCTTCCAAGCAGAAGGTGCGCCAGCCTCTGGCCGAGGTTCTCATCGGTACAGCCTCTGAGGCTGACCGGAAGAGTGTGGAACGCTTCCGCTCTTACGTTTTGGATGAGCTCAATGTTAAGGCCATCAAATTCTTAAGTTCCGAGCAGAATTTCCTAGACTACGTAGTTAAGCCCAATCTGCCCACGGTGGGTCCCAAATATGGCAAGCTTTTAGGTGGCATTCGCAAGGAACTGGCTGGCCCCCAGGCCAAAGAGATCGCCCTGAAGTCTATTTCCGGTAGCGATGTCGTTTTGAGCATTAACGGCCAAGAGGTGATTCTGACTCCCAGCGATCTCTTGATAGAGGTGAAATCCCCTGAAGGCTACGCCGCCTCGGTGGAAGGCTCCCTAATTGCCGCAGTATCGACAGAGATAACCGAAGAGTTGCGCCTAGAGGGTCTAGCCCGCGATCTGGTACGCAATATCCAGGAACTGCGCAAGAGCGCCGATTTCAAGATCAGCGACCGCATAGACACTTGGCTGGAGGGCGCTTGGGAAGATCTGCTCAAAGCGGTGGAGGTTCACCGGGAAAGCATTATGAGTGATACCCTGAGCCTGACTCTGAACACCAGTGAGCCCATGCCTTCTGATGTAAACACAACGGTGGTTGAGTTCGTCAAGAAGGGGCCGCAAGTGAAGATAGGCGTGCGCGTGCACCAATAGTTCTGTACGACTAACATACGCAGATTAATCCGGCCCCACGGCCGGATTTTCGCTGTTCTAGAAGAACTGCCGCGTCTTCTGATGCAGCAGTCAAGTGCGCGTATTTTTGATCACGCAATGAGCAACGAGCTAAAGGCAGGTTTAGGCCTTGCGCCGTAGAAGTGGGCGCCCGTTTGGCGTAAGCATTGAAGAACTTTTAACGATAACGTCCACAATACCTACATAGTTGCGCCGTGAGCCGAAGAACCAGGTAGCTGGTTTTTAGTCCTGAACGTGGGCCATGCGCTTGCCTGTACGTTTAGGGCTTTGCAGACAGGCAGGCGCATAGCAAAGCAAAAATGGATGTTATTTTCTGGGCTGCCGAAACCGATCTTTACAGTGAGGAGGCGGTTTGGGCGGTCCTTTTAGTTTGATTTTAGACGGAGTTTTCGTTATGACAGGAACTTCTGAAGCAATGATAGAGGCGCAAGGCCTGACTAAAACTTTTGGCCAACGCACGGCAGTAGATAATGTTTCTTTCAGTGTCAATAAGGGCGAAATCATGGGTTTCTTAGGCCCCAACGCTGCCGGTAAGACTACCACCATGAAGATGCTAACCTGCTACTACCCGCCCAACAGCGGTAGGGCAGTGGTCAACGGCTACGACATTTTGGAGGATAGCGCCGGTGTACGCCGCTCTATAGGCTTTATGCCGGAAAATGTGCCCCTTTACAACGAAATGACGGTTCGGGAGTATCTAACCTTCGTGGTCAAAGCCAAAGGTGTGCCTCACGAAGATAGGCCCAAAGCTATCAAAAAGGCTCTAGACCGTTGTAGCCTAGAGGTCGTGGCCGACAGATTGATCGGTAATATCTCGCGCGGTTACCGCCAGAGGGTAGGTTTAGCTCAGGCCATTGTCAATGACCCGCCGGTGCTCATTCTGGACGAGCCTTCTGTAGGTCTGGACCCAGAGCAGATCAAGAATTTCCGTGATCTTATCCTCAGCTTCGTGGGCAGCTCCACCGTGTTGCTTTCCACTCACATCTTATCTGAGGTTTCCAAGACTTGCCAGCGAGTTTGCATTATCGACCATGGTAAGATTTTAGCTGTCGATACCCCCGACAATCTTGAGAACCGCACTCGCAATGGAATACGCCTGCGCATGCAGATTCTGGCTCCCCGAGCCGATGAGGTCTTTGAAAGCCTTAAATCCATAAAGGGCTTTTCCGGTCTGAGGAATACGTCTTTTGCCAAGCTGGAAGGTTCAGATTGGCCACTGCTCACCTTTGAAGCTAACGTTGGTTTCCAGGACAATCTGGCGGCTCGCCGTGATCTGTGCGATATGCTCGCCCAAAAGCACTGGAATCTTTATGGTTTAGCCGATGAACACACTTCCTTAGAAGATGCCTTTATTACCTTGGTGAGAGACCATGAGGCTGAATTGGCCGACGAAGCGGACGCTTCCCAAGAGGCCAGCGCTGAATCCCGAGCTGTAGATGAACAAACTAATAAGAAGACCGATGCGGATGGAGATTCCTCAAAAGGGCAAATTGAGCAGGGGAATCTCACCGATCCTCCAGTTTCCGATCCGCAAGCAGCAACTAAAAGTGCGGGCGAGAGCCAGAAAGGCGGAGCAAAGTAATGGGCGCCGTATTTTATCGTGAAATTAAGGCTTATTTCAGTTCAATAACCGCTTGGACAGTTATTGCCGCCTTTTTGGTGGTAATCAACTTCTTTATGATGATGGCCATGAACTACTACGCTGACATATCGGCTACAGCTATGCAAGGCGGTACCCCCTGCAATGTCAACGTCAATTTTGTCCCCCCCATGGTGCAGAGCACGGGACTTATGCTTTTGTTCTTCCTGCCCGTGCTTACTATGTTCACCTTTTCCCAAGAGTTGCGCGATGGTACACTAGATCTACTCTTCACCTACCCCATCTCCGATCTCGACATAGTCATGGGCAAATTCTTAGCCGGTATGACTGTGGTTGTCGGCATGTTAGCCTTATCCGCCCTGCCCTACACATTTGTGGCCTGGCATAAGTGCACCATAGAGCTACCCGTTCTAATTGTCGGCTACTGCGCGCTTCTGCTTTTAGCTGGCAGCATGGTAGCCATGGGAATGTTCTTCTCCAGCTTAACCAAATATCCGTTGGCCAGCGTGGCCCTGACCTACTGCGGCGCTCTGTGCCTGTGGTTTTTGGCCATTCCCGATCAGATGGCCGGTTACGTGACGTCTGTAGGCAAGCTGTCCATCATGAACCACCTTCAGGACATGTCCAAAGGTGTTTTCAATAGCCAGGATGTTATTTACTACGCTGCCTTAATAACTCTCTTTTTGTATTTAACCAACTTAGTTTTGGAAAGCCGCAAGTGGAGGGGATAATAAAAGAAATGGTCAACAAAGTTAATTCTCAAGAATCAACAGAGCAAAAGCAGACGAATGGCGAGCAGTTGCCCAGCTCTAACTCGGTTCAGCCCGAGGTAGGGCGGCCAGAAGCTCAGAACCAAGAAAGCAACGACACCTATCGTCTCAAGCAGGGAGCAATAACCATAGGGTCGGCACTTTTGGGCCTTTTAGCCTTTCTGTTCATTCTGTTTATTGCCACTAGTAATCCCTACACCCGCGATTTAACCAAAGAGAAGCGCTTCAGCCTTTCTGAATTTACCATCAAAACGGTGCAATCTATAAAGGAACCCGTTCAATTTACCATTTTCCTCTCCGACTCCGACAGCGAAAACCGTCAGCGTTACGATGAGGTCTTCAAAAACTTCAGGGAAATTAAGGGCAACAAGTTTACATTTAAATATGTAGATCCCCGCAAGCAACCTGTTTTGGCAAAAACCTTGGGCTACAACAAGGTTATGGGTGACATTTCCATTAAATGCGGTAAGAAGACCGAGCGCATCTATGATGTAACCGAAGATGGCATCGTCAGCGCCTTGATCTCCATAACTAGTACCAAGAGCAGTCAGATCCATTTTCTAACCGGTCACGGTGAACGTGCAGCCGAACAGGCCAATGAGTCCATCTCCAAACTCCGCAAGGCTCTTCTAGATGAAGGTTACAAGGTAGAAAATCTCTCTTTGTCCGACAAGGATTCCATTCCGGATGCAGTGAGTAATCTGGTGATAGTTGCTCCTAAGTTAGCCTTAACCGACCGGGAGAAAAAGATGCTCACCCAGTGGTTGGATAAGGGCGGTAATCTCTTCTTGGCTCTAGACTTCGACTCTCCTACCGATTACGACTGGCTCTGTGCCAAGTATGGTCTGGCTATTCCCTCAGAGATAGCCTGTTCTCCTAGGACCGTAGAATACGGTGTAGCCGCCGATGTCAGTTACAATCAGCAATCCCCTATCACCAAAGGCATGGCCGGAATTCCCTGCATATTCAAAAATGCTCGTCCCGTTTACAAGGCGAACCAAGATGACAAAAACGCCAAGGTAGATCCAGCCCTGGAGCAGTTGGAGTTGGTCTCTACTCAAGGCCTCTCGGTTATCTTCAACATCAAAGATTTTATGAACGCGTTGAAAAACCAGACTCCTCTGGAGACGCGCCCCATCAACCGGCCTATTCCTCTCGTTCAGACCGTTGAGCGCACCATCCCCAAAACCAAAGAAGAGCTCAAGGCCGATACTGAGAAGGCCAAAGAAGGGGTAGATGCCGATAAATTAGGCAAGGACAAGAAGGCCAGAGCTATTTTTGTTGGCGATGCTGACTTTATGTCCAACGAATTCTTCGATACCGCTCAATCTGTAAACAAAGATCTCACCATGAACCTCTTCTCCTGGTTGGGAAACAGCGGCAGTGAGATGGCCATGCGCTCCAAGAATACAAACAGCCAGCCACTGATCATTTCCAGTCGTGAGTTTTGGCTCACCGCCATTTTATTATGCCTGTGCCTGCCCGGTTCACTCTTCTTTTACGGAGTATCCGTAGCTGTAGGCCGCAAGCGCAGCTAGGGGGTGTAGTATTATGCGCAGGCTGATAGCGATGCTTATTGTTGTCCTGCTTCTAGGAGGTTTTTGGTATTTTCACGATATCAAAGGCTCCGAACAGAAGCGGGAAACGGAGCGTATAGAGAGCCGAGTCTTTCCCGATTTCAAGTCTGAAGATATCCAATCCATTACATGGTCGGACGGTGCCCAAACTCCGGAGACTGTGCGCCACTTTATACGCCTGGAGACAGGCTGGGCCGTAGAATTGCCAGGAAAACTCGTGGTGCGCGTAGATTCTGGTAGGTTTAAGGGTATGTGTCGCAGCGTAGCCGAACTGAGCAAGATAGAAACAATCTGCGAAGCTCCAAAGCCCGAGGATCTGAAGGTTTATGGGCTGGATAAGCCACTGCACCGTATGACCCTCGAATACAAGGATGCTCAGGGCAAAGTGAATAAGGCAACTTTGGTTATGGGCAACGAGCTTTTAGACAGCAGCGGTTCCTATGCCCGGCTGGAGAAGAGAGGTGAGAACACGCCAGTTTTGGCAGTGTCGGGTGTGTTTATTACCGATTTTATGTCCACCATGGCAGAGCTGCGTGAAAAGCGTTTCTTCACCTTCTCTCCCTCTCGCATCCGAAGCTTTAAATACACATCCTACGAAGGCACTAAGCCTGGCTCTTTTACCTTAACCGTTGAGCCTAAGGAAAAGAAAGAGGAAAAAGGTTCCTTCTTAGGGCTAGGCAAGAAAGAGGTCTCTAAGCAGGAGCAGAATCCAGAAAACGCCGCTGAAAACGAAGAACAGGCCTCCATGGCTACAGACAGCCGTTGGTACGTCACCGATAACAGCAGCACAGGTAAGCAAGAACGTGTGCTGGCGGATCTGCGTACCTGCAACAATTTCATCTGGGATCTTCAGTCGCTGGATGTTGCATCATTTCTACTTCCCACCGACCAGAAGGATTTCGGTAAAGTTCGCGCCCGCTTTGAAATCAGCATTGATGGGGCTAAACAACCGTTCACTTACGAATTCGGCCAAGCCGTGCGAGGCCGCAAAAACTGTATTTACGCTAAGCGCACCTATCCCGAAGAGTATTTCATACTCGATTACGGAGATAAGGCAACCGCCGATTCCCTGCGGCTTCTCTTCGGCAAACGCTTCGATAATTTTGTTGATCGTCACTTAGCTAGCACGGCCGCAGAAGATGTACAACATTTCATTGTTAGCACAAATTCGAAGCGTCCTCAAGGAGCTTTCGTAGTGGAAGCGCAGAGGGTTTCCAATGGTTGGAAACTTATAAAGCCTGAACATTCCATTAACAATGAAGGCAAGAAGCTGGAAACGGTCAACGATCTGCTTTACGGACTGCTCGACCTGGAGTGGGCTATCAAGGAGCCAGCAGCCAAAGATGCGGCCTCTAAAGCCGAGGTATTAGCCTCATTTAAGCTCTACGGTGCTAATAACGAGATTTTAGCTGATGTTTCGGTTTGTGCCGATGGTCCGGATCGTTATGCCGTTTATACCAAAGATGGACAAAAGCTCACCCTGCACAAGGATCCGCGGATCGATTGGATCAAGGCTTGCGAGAAGCTGGAAAGCGGCACCACCAGTGAAGAGCGCCAAGAGGCTTCAGCTCAGACTGAGAATAAGCAAACTACCAGCGCTGGCCAGACTGAAGGAGCCGATACTCCCGCTGATACGAGTAGCAAGGCCACTGCTACCCACAGCACCCCCCCTTCCACCGACGCAGCCAAATAAGAGAAAGGTTGGAAGCAGATGGAGCCTTTGAAACAGCCGGAAAGGCAGGAACATACCGATAAACAGGAGCAGTTCGAAAGGACTCTGAGTGATTGGCCGCGCTTAGATAGTGCCACCCGCATAGAGCTCTTTCGGGCTATTCCTTTGGATGAAGCCGAAGATCTGCTGGACTGCATGAACGTAAACGATCAGACCGATCTGCTTACGTCTATGAGCCTGCCCGAACGCCGCTCCTGGTTGCGTTACCTAGATTTGGACGATATCGCCGACATCTTGTCCGAGCTACCCGAAGGAGAGGCCGACAAATGGTTGGAGCTTCTCGATGCACGCTCTCGCGACAAGGTCAGCGCTCTTTTAGCTTATGCCGAAGACGATGCCGGCGGCCTCATGGATCCTCGATTTGCCCGTGTCCGCTCCACCATGACGGTTGAAGCGGCCATCAATTACCTGCACATTCAGGCCCAGGAGAAAATCCCATTAGAACATGTTTACGTTTTGGATAGTGAACAGAAACTGTTGGGTGAGGTGGGCATAGACACCCTTTTGGCTGCCAACTCCGATGAACTAGTTATTGAGCTGGCCGACCAGGACGTGGTAACCTGCCCAGAAGACATGGACCAAGAGGAAGTTGGCGCTCTCTTTGCTCGCTACAGCTTAACAGCCATGCCGGTGGTCGATGAAGACGGCCATATGAAAGGCTTAATCACCGCCGACGACGTGGTTGATGTCATTTTGGAAGAAGGTACCGAAGACGCCCAGAAATATGGCGGTATGGAAGCCTTGGATGAATCCTACATGCGCACAGGATTGGGAGAGATGATCCATAAGCGAGCCGGCTGGCTGGTGCTCCTATTAATAGGGGAGATGTTCACCGCCTCAGCTATGGCTAAGTACCAACAACAATTGGAAGCTATCTGGTACTTGGCAATTTTTGTTCCCTTGATCACCTCCAGCGGCGGCAATTCCGGTTCCCAAGCTTCAGCCCTTATGGTTAGAGCCATGGCTATGGGCGAGGTTAAGCTGCGCGATTGGTGGCGTGTCTTTCTGCGCGAATCAAGTTCCGGTTTGGTCATAGGCATTATGCTGGGACTTGTGGGCCTAATGCGCGTTCTGCTGTGGAATTACTTTATAGATCCCGGCATTTATGGAAGCTCCCTTATGGCTTGGAGGCTAGGAGCCACTGTCAGCCTTTCATTAGTTGGAGTGGTGCTCCTGGGTTGTATAGCCGGCTCAATGCTCCCCTTCATACTCAGTCTGTGCAAGCAAGACCCGGCCAGCGCCTCCGCTCCATTTGTAGCTACCATAGTGGACGTAAGCGGACTCACCGTATATTTCACAATAGCTAGCTTGCTCATCTCTTCCTATTGAACAACATTTCAGGGCAGATGCTTGGCAAGCCACTTGGACGGCCCAGGCATTAAGTAGGGATTAAGCCGCCAGTGTCGAAAGCTGAGCGGCTTTGTTGTGTCTATAGGGGGTCCGTCAAGGCAGAACTAGAGTCGTTCTATATCAATCTGAGCCGTTCAATAAGTGAATGCACGCAGTATTTCTTTATTCCTGCTAAGGTTGGCCTCATTTTAAATAAAAAAAATCGGAGTTTTCTCGTGAATATCAAAGAGAATAGCAGTTCAAAGTTACTTATTGTCGATGGTAATGGGTTAGCTTACCGGGCTTTTTATGCTCTGCCGACCAGGAATGCGGCTTTAGGTTTTCCTGTAAATGCCGTTCTGGGCTTCATACACCTGTTGTTGAACGCTATCATCTCTGAAAAGCCAACTCACATAGCTGTAGCCTTCGATCACGGCGCTCTGGTGGACAGTTTGATGAAATTTCAAACTTACAATGTACAGCGCGAAGAGATGCTCGACGAACTGGCTATGCAGTTGCCCATTATCGAGGATTTCATCCATATCTGCGGCATACACTCCTTCCGCCTGCCTGGCTTTGAGGCCGATGACTGCATAGGCACTCTATCGGCCCAAGCTAACCGCGATGGCATGGAGACTATTATTATTTCCGGCGATCTCGATCTAATGCAGTTGGTGGCTCCTCATATAAGAGTTATGACCATGCGTCGCGGTATTGCCGATTCGGTAATCTTCGATGAAGACATGGTTTTGAAAAAGTACGGCCTTCGTCCGCGCCAATTGGCCGATCTGCGGGCTTTAGCCGGTGACTCCAGTCAAAATATAGGCGGCGTTCCTGGCATAGGCGAGGTTACAGCTCGGCGCCTACTTTCCCAGTACAACAGTTTAATGGAGTTGTTCGATTCCCTGGATCAGTTGCCAGCGAAGTGGCGCAATCCGCTCTCTGAAAATAGAGATGACGCCTTCGAATTCCTCTCCCGATCGACTATTCGTTGTGATTTGCCATTGGAGATAAATTGGGAGAAATGCCGTTTTAATGGCTTCCCAATAGAGTTAGTCAAGCGCATATTCGGCCAGTTACACTTGGAAGGTCTAAACAACTTTGTAAAGATTATGGCCCAAATACCCGCCCAGGAGGAACCAAGCGGCATTCCAGAAGAACCCCTTTACGGTGACGCAGCCCGCCAAGCTCTGGAGGCCATGCGTTGTTCAAGAGAGGATATAGCCGTAGTATGGCTCCACGATCGAGAGAAAAAGGAGACCTGGGGAATTTCTCTATGTTTAAAAGGTAGTCACCCCATTTATCTAGATCTCTCATCCTGGCATGGAGTAGTTCCCTTACCTCCCAGCCCAGAGCCTAAAACAGAGCATACCCAAGCTTCTCAAGATTCTGCGGAGCGAAAGCCTGAAACGGCCAAGACCCACAAAACAGTTAGAAAGTCAACGGGACGGCGCAGCAAAAAAGCCGTACCTGAGGCAGCTTCTAGCGAGGCACCAACCTTAAAGGCCAGTAAGGCTACAGTGCAGGCTATTGAAAATTCTCAAATTTCCATCGACTCTCAAGATACCAATTCCAGTTCCAACTTGCGCCGCAAAAAAGCCAACGAGCCGAGTGTGCCTGAAGTGACGGATCTGAGCGACACACAAAATTCGGGTGAGCAACAGAACACTCAGGTCGAGCAAGACAAGCCCGAATTTAATCTGCAAGCCTGGACTCAGGCTCACCAGGCACCCACACCCGAGGAGGTGTGGAAGGTACTGGCTGAAATTTTTGCCGATAAAGAGCGCGTAAAATATGTTATAGACATCCATGAACTTTCCGAGCAGAAAATCGCCATAGCCAATGTCCGCTCCATCGTGCTTATGTCTTCACTTATAGATCTAAACCTTTGGGATCATTCTATTGAAGCCATTTGCGCCCGCTACGGATTTGCCATCTACGATCATAGATTGGTAATGGGTCCTAAAAAAGGTTCCCTGGGAACCGTACCGTTGAGTAGCCGCATCTGCTGGACCTCTCGAGCGGCCGATGTACTGCCGAACCTAGGCGAACGTCTGTACGCACGCTTACAAAAAATGGAGCTAGTGGAAAGTTACAACAAAATTGAGCTGCCCCTCAACCGATTCAGTTGGCGTATGAATAACAACAGCATCCGCTGCGATCCCACGCTGGTGCAGAACGTGGTGAATTTTATCGATGCCAAGATGAAAGAGTTGCGCGACGATTTCTTCCAGGAAGCAGAGGTTCCCGAGTTCGATTTGGATTCCGAAGAAGCCTTGAGCGATTACCTGTTCAATCACCTATCCCTTTTAGTTCCAACCCGCCCTAAGAATGGTTCCATTTTGAGCGCAGAGATGCTCAAATCCCTGCAGGAGCAGAATGCTATAGTTTTTAAAATCCGCCGCTACTGCGAGCTTTCCGAGTTCAGGCGTACTTTTGTGCAAAAGTTCATGCTTGAAGGTAGTTTGCATGTAGAAGTGGGAGAACACCTTTTTAACCTTGCCCTGCTTTCTGAACGGCTTCTGCAGTTTATGGGCCGAGTCTCCTGCCAAGGGGCCGTAGAGGTGCTAGAACATATGATTGCCATTTCTAGCAATCTGGCCTGCACAGAAGTGCGCCGCCCTCTCGTCAAAGTTTTAGACAACTTCCTGCGCCCCACCGGTGT
The DNA here is from genome assembly GCA_900313515.1 of uncultured bacterium. Lineage (GTDB taxonomy): Bacteria > Vulcanimicrobiota > Xenobia > Xenobiales > Xenobiaceae > Bruticola. The sequence goes on from OMRK01000100.1 coordinate 13,301, forward strand.
ACACCGCCTAATTTACTTACGCTTAACCTCATTCCCCTTGCGCGTTTTAGCGTATTTGGCCAACGATAAGAAACTTACGGCAGATTTAGAGGCAGGCAAAAACATAGAGCAAGAGTTGCTGCAGGCTACCTTTGAAGAAAGGACCGAGCAATTGATCCTGCCCCATTCCCTTATTACCCACATGCTCTTCTTCTACTTCAGTCCAGCCTGGCTGGCCCGCCGTCTAGATCTGGAAGGCGAAGAAGGTATATCTCAGGCCACTCAATACCTGCAGAAGTTTGAAAGTGTACTGAGCGGGAAATACCCGACCAGCTGGGAGTTCTTCCTGCGCAATCAAGCTAGAGCCACCGCTATGGAAGATAGCGTCACTCTAGCCGGAAGGCGTTGCCGATTTGTAGAGGCCGGTAGCCGCAATTACAGCATCCGCGAAGCCGGTGAAAGGGCTGCCAGGGCCTTTGCTGTGGAAGGAACCTGCGCCGATGTCTTACGCCTAACTTTAGTTAAGATGTACGAAAACTTTGCCGAAGATGTCTATGCTATACCCTGCAATGGCATGCTGATAGTTAGCGCTCCCAACGGCCAGGAGCAGGAAATAGCTCGACGCAGTCATGAGTTATTGATGCAGGCAGCCGGAGACATCCCCATTAAGGTAGAATGTTACATTCATTAGGCGTTTTAGCCTTCATTTAAGGCCTCATTAAAAACGCTGTAATCCTCCCCTGTTTGGACCACAGGGCTATAAAGCAATCAGAGCTGTCGCATCAAGTAATTATGGCGACAGCTCTGTACTAATTTGACGTATGTATAAAAGTAGCGGAGTATTTTAACAGTCCCCTCCTTGCCCAATAAAAAAAGTAAAAAAACTTGTTTTGGCCTAGAAGGAGTAAACGTTCCCCAGAAGAACCTACCCCAACTATTACCTGGATAGTTTAAAACTGTGGAGGCTGTCTGGGGTCAGCTAAGTTACAACCCTTCTGGTTCTTTCTTTTAAGATTATCTAAGGGGCTGTTTAAGGGAGTTCTACAACAACATGGACAACACTCAACAACCAACACCTTCTGAAGAGGTGAATGCGACTGCTAACGAAGAAAACGGTCAGGATATGGCTCAGGCTCTGGAAGAGTTTGAAAGGGATATGAAGCCTATCGCCAAGGATGACTTCCTTACAGGCAAAGTTATCCGTGTAGATAACGATGGCATCTACGTAGACGTAGGTTACAAGACCGATGGCTTTGTGCCCGCTAATCAGGTATCCAATGCCCCCGATGTCTCTCCTATGGACTTGGTTAAAGTTGGAGACGAAATCAACGTTGTGGTACAGAGGGTTGATGAGTCTGAGGGCAATTTGCTTCTTTCCAAGCGTCGTGCCGACAACGAGGCGGCCTGGAGAAGAATCACCGAGGCCAAGGATAAGAAGGAGATCATCACTGCCACCTGCACAGAGACTGTCAAGGGCGGTCTCATTGTGGATGTGGGTATGCGTGGTTTCGTTCCCGCCTCTCACGCTGACGTGCGGCCAGTTCGCAATCTCGATGTCTTCGTGGGTGAAGAGCTTAATCTGAAGGTTTTAGAGGTTGATAAGAACCGTCACAAGGTAGTGCTCTCCCGCAAGCAGGCCGAAGAGGAAATCCGCAAGCAGAAGAAGGATGAAACCTTGAAGAATCTCGCCGAGGGCAGCATTGTCACCGGTACGGTAGCTCGCCTCACTCCCTTCGGCGCTTTTGTAAACCTGGGTGGTGTAGACGGTTTGGTGCATATTTCTGAGCTCTCCTGGAGCCGGATTAAGCAGCCTTCCGATGTAGTTCAGCCCGGCCAGAAGGTTGATGTCCTCGTTTTGAAGATTGACCCCGATGCCAACCGCATTTCCTTGTCCCTGCGTCAGGCTGCTCCCGATCCTTGGCTCATAGCCTGTGATCGCTACAAAGTCGGCGATGTCGTCAAGGGCCGCATAACCCGTTTGGCTAACAAGTATGCCTTCATCGAGATTATGCCCGGTGTTGAGGGCCTCATTCCGGTTAGCGAGATGGATCGCTCTCACGTGAATCGTCCTTCCGATGTCTTGAAGCCTGATCAGGAAGTTGAGGCTGAGATTATCGACCTGGATCGCACCAGACGCCGTATGACCCTTTCCATTAAGCGCCTGCAGCAGCCGGCCGAGCGTAGCAGCGAGAAGCAGAGCGGTGGCCGCATCCGCCACAACGAGGGCGGCACTGGCAACAGCATTGCTGACATTTTAGCTGCCAAGGGCAGTAAAGTTATCAGCAACGCCAAGGAGACCGAAGAGGATTAGTTTTTCTCGGCTTCTCAGGAGTCTGTAGCTTTTGGTCTGCCGTTAGGCGGTGGATCGGAAGCCACCAGTCTGGATTGGAACCCCGTGCTTTTGGAAGAGTGGTAGACTTCCGCTTCCTTCGCATAGACGGGGTTTCTTTGTGTTTTGAGGCAGTGTTTTAGTGTCCGCTCCTATACAGTATAAAAACGTTTGGGGACTGACTGGCGGAATAGCTTCGGGAAAAACGGCCGCTTCCGGTATCTTCGCCGAGTTGGGAGCCTGCATAATTGATTGCGACTTAGTCAGTCGAGAAATCATGAGTAAAGGAAGCCCCTGGCTAGCCCAAGCTGCGGCTCTTTTCGGCTCGAAAATTATCGATACCCACGGAGAGCTCAAGCGCGGACTTCTGGGCCGTATGGTTTTTAACGACCCGCAAAAGCTCAGCCAATTAAATGAGCTTCTGCATCCGGCTATCTGGAAGCGCACCTTCCAACTAGTCGGTGAAGCCAGGCAAAGGGAACGCTTAGTAATTATCGCCGCTCCCCTACTCTTTGAACATGGAGTAGAAGCTGTCTGCAAGGAAGTGATAGTTACCGATGTCAGTTCTAAGGTGCAGATAAAACGCTTAATGGCCAGAGATAAGTTCAATTTAGATGAGGCGCAAAGACGAATCGGTGCCCAGATGAGCCTAGCAGAAAAGGCTGCCCGAGCCACCATTCTTTTGGATAACAACGGTTCTAAAGCCCATTTGAGAGAGCAGATCGAAACTCTCTGGCAAGAGAGGATCGCACCAGTTTATGGCTTCTAAAGCACAAAACATACGCTGTCGTGGCAAGAGGAGATTTTGGCGGCGTTTTTGTTGCTTTAGCCTTGTTTTTCTGTTTCTGCTGACGATAATAGCAGCAGCGGCCATGGCCATTTTTCCCAGTATAGAGCGTTACTTTTATCCTCTGCGTTATGATAACACCATAAAAATTGCGGCTGAACGAAACGGTTTAAGCCCAGCTTTAGTAGCAGGTATAATCCTTACCGAAAGTGGCTTCAACCCGCAGGCCCGCTCGGAGGTAGGAGCAATTGGGCTCATGCAGCTTATGCCGGAAACTGCTTGGTGGATAGCAGATCTTGACAGTCTGAGCATTCCGGAGCACACCGAAACGATTCTTGAGGACCCAGATCTAAACATTTACTTGGGTTCCGGTTACTTTAGTTGGTTACTTAAACGTTTTCAGAATCGACCTATAGAAGCTTTGGCAGCCTACAATGCAGGACAAAACGAGGTCGATGCCTGGCTTAAGGGTAAATCAGCCGCCCTGCAGATAGAATCGATCCCAGTGCCAGAGACTCGTCATTTCGTGCGCAAGGTATTGCACAGCCGAAGAAAATACGCCGAACTTTACCCGCAACTGGCAGAACAAGCCTATGCTGCCGATTCCACCGATTCGAGATAGGCCGAGCTCAGCTCAAGCTTTGTATCAACGACACTGGAATCGTCAAGTTTGCGCTTATTATACAAACATAAAATCACTTGAACCTTGAAATAACAGAAAGAAAGAAGCATTATGGCTAAAAAAAAGAAATCACCCGCTCAAAATGAGGCTGGAATAAAGATTATCGCCATCAACCGGCAGGCTCGTCATGAGTATATCTTCGAGGAGTTTTTCGAGGCCGGCATAGCTTTGCAAGGCACAGAAGTAAAGTCACTGCGCAACGGTCGTCTCAGCTTAGTGGACGCCTACGCTGTGGTTGATGATCACGGCCAGGTCTGGCTTAAGGGTCTAAATATCAGTAAATGGACCCACGCCAGCATATTTAACCATGAACCGGTAAGAGATCGGCGCCTTTTGCTCAATAAAAGCGAAATCCGGCGCTTACACTCGCGCACTCACGAAAAGGGCCTAACCATTATACCTACCAAGATTTATTTCAAAAAAAATTATATTAAGGTAGAAATTGCCTTATCACGCGGTAAAAAGTTATATGATAAGCGCGAGGCAGAAGCGGCCAAAACGGCCAAACGCGATTTGGAGAGAGCGATGGCGGAGCGCGGATAGTGGAACAATTAACAATGCTTAATGCGTAATTCGTAATTGGCAATGAGGAATTGGGTGGGCGGCGCATGGGGGGGGTGATTAGGAATTAGCAATTAGGAATGCTTAATGCTTGATTCTTAATTAAGCATTACTAATTAAGAATTACGAATTAGAAGTTAAATGGGTGCGAGGCGGGCGGGCAAGGGTTAGCTGAGCGCGACGCAGGCGTGGGCGTGTGCCTCCTTTAGGGGGAGAAATTGGCTTATTTATAGAACGGCAGA
>OMRK01000178.1 GCA_900313515.1 uncultured bacterium
AAGGTAGTGGCCAAGAAACTTAACGCCAAAACCGACACCTGCAAAATTCTCCTGCCCAAAGGTTGGAGTCTGGTTTCCTTCCCCTTTGCCACTCTGCAGTCGATAAGCGGCCTGGAATACCAGCTTAATTACTACAAGGATCAAAAATATGTTACCGTAGATCCTACCGTTGATCCGCAAAAGCTCGACACCACGCTGGCCTACTGGGCCTATACCGAGGCAGAGACTACCATTGAAGCCACTGGTGAAATCAACGAAGGCAAGGTCAGCTCAGTAAAGTTACAGACAGGCTGGAACCTTATAGGTTGCCCCTATCATGAGAATCTGCCCTTTGCCAACATGTCCGTCTCCCGCCAGGGTAGCAGCCTGCGCACCCTTGAGCAAGCCACTTCTATGTCTACATCCCAAGACACCAGCTGGCTCTACCGCTATGTTCTGATCAGTGCCAACAACGAATCAACCACTTCCATGAATCTGGCCAATTCCAGTGCTGCCCTGCGTATGGGCGGCGCCCACTGGTTCTTCGCCTGGAACGAAGCTTCTATAAATTTAAACGTTGGCGTCACCAATGCACCTCAAATAAACTCTGTTTCCGGTTCTTATATAAACGCTGGTGACACAGTTACCATAGAGGGCAGTAATTTCGGCTCCTTAGAAGAGGATGACGGTCTCATTACCATCAACGGTGTCATCATCGAAGCTGAGAATATCGAGTCCTGGACCAACAGCACCATCAGATTCAAAGTACCCATTGGTGTCAAGTCTGGATATTTGGTGGTCTTCAAGAATACCTGCCCCAGCAACGCTTACTCCGTGTACGCTGGTAGTGCCCAGACGACGGCTCAGCATTCCGTTTATGGATTAGTCACAGATGAAGAAGAGAATCCTATAGAAGGAGCCCAGATTACCCTGGATTCTGGCCACTCCACCCTCTCCGATGCTAACGGCGAATTCAACCTCTACGACGTTCCGGCCGGTCAGTATCTGTGCTACGTCAGCCATATTGGTTACAACACCGGTGTCAGCCAGGTTACCATAGAAGCCAATGCTACCCGACGCATCCGCGCCGTCCTCAGTGTCTGCGACAACGGAACTTCTGGCGGTGACAGCGGCGAAGAGATGGGCGTGCTCCACATCAAGGCTTACAAGCGCCAATACGATGGCAAGACCTACAGAGTAGCCAAAATTAAGGTTTCCGAATCTGGTGATTACGGAAATCGCTGGATCCAGTCCTGGGAAACCCTCGAACCTTACCGCGAGCTTAAGGCCGATGGCGCCATTATCGGTCGTCGCTACAATGTAGCCATAACCTGGATAGCCGACGGTCAAACTCCCAAGCTCTTCGGTCACCATACCGTTAAGCTGACAAAGAGCAGTCAGAATGAGTCGTTTGAAAATTAACTTAAACTGCTTGCCTGCTTAAAAGAAAAGCCGCGTAAGCTACTCTTGAGTAGGCAACAGTTGAAAGCGACTCTATTCGTTTTCTAAAGCAAGCCCTCGCCGGGAAGGAATCCCGGAAGGGCTTTTTTAGATGGATTCACCGCATCAATATTTGAAGCAAGGCTTTGCGAAAAACAGCTAGAAATGATCCAGCAGATTTTTAGGCGGTAGGAACTAGCAATGGCAGTAAACCTAATTTCCAAGCTAAAGAATGAGTGGGCCTCCCTGAGCGGCAATACCAGGTTTCTGCGAATTTGTATGGGAATCGTCATTTATATCGTGGCGGTCTCTGTGCTAGTGCTGGCTGATTTGCCGGCGAGTGACAAATTTGAAGTTGGGCGACCTGCCCCCTGGACCGTTAAAGCCAACCGCTACGTCCAGGTTACGGACAACGCAGCCACCTTAAAAGATAAAGAAGAGGCCGCAAAACGTGTTCCTTTGGTGGAATATGTAAGTACGCAAGCCCTAGATATAAGCAAAAAGAACCTACAACAAACCTTCGATCTTATTGCTCAGGCAAAAAGCAAACACTCCGGCAAAAAGTTTAGCGAAGCAGAGATCTCCGAACTTGCCGAGCGCGTGCCCCTAAATTTAAGTTTCAGCCTGGTTCAAACCCTCCTCAATGCTGATCCTACGTCGCTTGAGCAGTATCACACCAACAGTGAACATATACTCAGTATTGTAATGCAGACTGGAGTGCGCGACAACGAACTTAAGGAGGCCAGCCAGCGCATTGAACAAGAAGCCAAATCTCTACCAGGACTTACCTCCGCCAAGGCTGACATAGATGCCAGCTTGGCACAAGCAGCGCTGGTTCCGAACAAATTTCCCGATCTGCAAGCTACTCAAAAAGCCAAAGCTCGAGCCATGGATAGTGTGGAGCCGCGTATGCGTGACATTCAGCGTGGCCAAGTCATTCTGCGTGAAGGTGAGTTGGTTGGTGAAGAGGATTTGACAGTGATAAAGGCCCTGGGTATTGCTAAACAGGGTATAACCATAAACCAAATCATCACTTACTGCACATTGCTCCTGATTATGGGTCTGGTTGTTCAATTTTATTTTAAATTGTACCTCCCTCACGTCCACGGTAATCCTCGTCTTCTGTTTGGCTTTGCCTTTTTGAGCATAATTTTTATAATCGCGGCCCGCTACAGCGGCGGTGTCTCCCCTTATCTTATGCCCATAACCTTCACCAGCATGTTAGTTTCCATTTTGCTAGATTCACGCCTGGCTCTCATGATGGTGAGTGTTCTCGGTATTTACGCTGGTCTTATGACTCAGTCTCTGGATTCTGTAATTGTAGTAATTATTACCGGCATGGTCAGTGCTTTGGCCGTACAGAATACAAAAAAACGTTGGAACGTGGTGACGGCTTCTCTGCTGGTATGGGCTGTCAATGTGGCTGTTGTTCTGCTTTTGTCCTTGAACGGCAACGGGGATTATCAGAAAAGTATCATGAATGCTCTACTTTATGGTGGCTTGAATGGATTAGTCCCCGCTCTGCTGGCAGCCGGCGCCCTGCCCTTTCTGGAAAGCGCTTGCCAAGTTACCACCCATATTAAAATGCTGGAATTGGCCAACCCCGACGAGCCTGCTCTGCATGAATTGCTAAACAAAGCCCCGGGTACTTATCAGCACTCTATCATGGTGGCCAACCTTGCCGAAGCTGCTGCCCAAGCTATCGGTGCGGACTTCATGCTCTGTCGCGCCGGAGCCTATTATCATGATTTGGGAAAGATCAAACAGCCAAACATGTTTGTAGAGAATCAAACCGCTCATGAGAACCCCCACGATAAGCTTCCCCCCTCCATATCTGCAATGATCATCATATCTCACGTCACTCAAGGGCAGGAGCTTGCCAAGCAGTACAAGCTACCCCCGGAATTGGCCAAGTTCATCACCGAACATCATGGCACAAATCTCGCTTCATTTTTCTATCAGAAGGCTAAAGCCCAGGAGGACGATCCGGTATTTGCAGAGGATTTCACTTACCCCGGCCCGCGCCCCCAATCCAAGGAAACGGCTATCGTGATGATCTGTGACGGAATAGAAGCTGCCGCGCGCACGTTGCCCTCACCTAACCGAGAGAGCCTTAAGAATTTAATAGAAAAGATAGTCGCCAACATCATTAACAATCATCAATTGGATGAGTGCCCGCTCTCTCTAAAGGATATCAATACCATTAAAGCTTCCGTGCTACGTTCACTCACCAGCCATTACCACAATCGCATAGCCTATCCCGATGCTAAGAGTCTGCGCAAGAGCAAACCCCAAAAATAGATGGACTGTTTCCAATAATTAAAACCGGGCCAGTTCGGAGATTCTCCCAAAACTTCCTGAACTGTGGTTTCCGTTAGCTCGGCCAGCGTAGCTGTCAGCGTGCCAGGCGAGCTTACAGTGTGAACACCGCGGCTTAGCCAGCGCGTGCCTATTGGTACTTAGCTTGTACGGAACTAAGCTTTAACGCAGGCGGGCACTAGCGTGATCTACTCTGAGTCTTATGGACGAATCGATCAATAATGTTGGCAGTTGGATCGTTCCCCTCCTCCGGCCACAGTAACTGTCAAGTAGGAATATTGATTTTATGGAGAAAACTGGATGTCAGGTTCTGTAGGTTAAGGTAGACAAAGCCAGATCTGGATAAGCTCCAGTGTTTAAAGAGAGGCATCTGCAAGTGCGCAGAAAAGCAGTGAAAGTTAAAGCGGATATCTTTACAAAGGTGCCGCACGGTTTTAAATCTGTAAGCAAAGGCTTGTGCCGCAAGGCCATACAAGAGGCAGCTCGTGTCATAGACGAAGAGCTTGGGCTCCATGAGCGTCTTAACGGCTTAGTGGTGGAACCTGCTGTTGGCGGTGCTGTGCTTGTTAATGGTTTATCGGTGGAGCTTACCCTGACAGACGATGCCGCCATCCGTGTTTTAAACCGTGATTATCGTGAAGTTGACTCCCCAACCGATGTTCTCAGCTTTCCCACCTGGGAAGGTGAGCA
>OMRK01000221.1 GCA_900313515.1 uncultured bacterium
CTCACAGCCAGTTCGCTTTGTACTCGCCGAAGCCCTCGCCAAGCACCTCGCTCGTATCGGAGACGATGAAGAAGGCGTTAGGGTCGAGCTCCTTGACAATGCGCTTGACCATCACGATCTCGCGGCGGCGCACCGCGCACAGCAGGATTGGGCGCTCCGTGTTCGTGTACGCGCCGATCGCGCGTAACTTCGTCACGCCAACGCCCTCGGCGAGCAGCACGTCCGATATCTCGTTCTCCTTCGTGGAGATGATGTGCGCTAGCTTGCCGCTGTTGCCGCCGTAGACGAAGAGATCGAGCATCTTCGATGTAACAAACAGGGCGATGCCGCCGTAGAGCGCGTTGTCGAGCTTACGGAACGCTGCAGCGTAGCCGATGATAACTATGAGGTCGAGTCCCAGCATCACGTTGCCGAGCGAAAGCTGCGGCAGCTGACGTTTGAGTAGCCACGACAAAAGCTCCGTACCGCCCGTGTTCGACTCCATGCTGTTGATGAGACCGCAGCCGACGCCAAGCAGAACGCCGCCGTAGACGCAGGCGAGCAGCTCTTCCATAGCTTGAAAGGTGTAGAGCGACGCGAGCGCGTCCACCAGCACGGAGCTCAGCGCCATGGCGTAGAGGGATTTCACAAGGAAGCGGAAGCCGTAGCGTTTGAAGCCGAGCAGATAGAGCGGCACGTTCATCGCGATGAGCATGCCACCGATCGGCAGGATCGGGACGAAATGATGGATGATCTGCGCAACTCCGGTCAGCCCGCCGCAGGTTAGGTTGTTCGGCAAATAGAACCAATCGAACGCGATCGCGTAGATCACGCAGCCGAGCGTAATGACAAAGTACTCTTTAGCTCCTTTATTGAATGTTTCTTTTTTCATGATTTTTTCTGTCTATGTTTATAAAAATGCCCCTTTTGCCGTTTCCGCGTCATTCTTATATCGATCAAAACGGTGAAGGGTTGTCCGATGTTTGATTGCTGCGCAATTGCCCCGTGCAGTTAGCGGCAGGTGGTATCGTAGAGGCGTCTTCTTGCTTGGAAAATGAACTTGCGCTTGGCTTCGGGGGATATTCCGATCAATTAGTTGCCCCAAATCTCCCGCGCGATCTAACGCACAAGGCGCACCTTAGCCCACTGCTCATCCGTAATCATACTCAAGTAAATAGGCGTTTACGTTTTCGCGACCGAACAAAGGCTTTGCCACACTGTCGTAGGAGCCGCTGGAAAAGAATGTGGAGTGATAGTTGCCGCGACAGACATGGGTATTGACAACTATGCCCGCCTTGCAGGACGCAATCATGCTATTGTTGATGTCCACCAGCAGATCTATATAGCCGGAAAGCTCCGCGCGATCCTCGACCTGCTTCAGTTCTTCAAGCGAGCTTGCCCCGCGCTCTAAGGCAGCGCGAGTCTGACGCAGATAGGCCGGACGCAGAAAGCTGCCGATCACATCATATCTCCAAGGCGCTTTGATACTTTTCATTTTTTTTGCTCTCTTCTTCAACGTGTCTGTGTTTTTAACGGTTATTCCCATCACAAAACAAATCCCGTCTGCCGAAAGGCAAACGGGTGACGCAATAAAAGCCAAGCTGATCTCTCAGCTTAGCTCGCACAGGCGATTTCCGGCTCCGGCAGAAACGCGGCAGCTTTCAGGCGATCTGACTCATCCGCGTACCGCGGCTTCACAGTGACCGACTCGCGGGGACTTTCACCCCATTCTCCCTGCCGCTCGAAGCGGCGAAAGCTGCCGATATTTGATTGGCGCTATATTAGCGAGAGCGGCGTGGTTTGTCAATGCCGCATCGCGCAATTTTCAAAGAAAGCAAAGAAACAATATCATAACACCTACGGATCTGAAGTCGGCTGGAACCACCCTCTGTTTTCTTTATATAACAAAACCGACTTGGCATGGCATGGGCGTCCCGGTAATAAAAGGACGCCGGCAGTCGTTGAGCTTGTGCTTTGTTTACGAGTCGCTGGCCTTCTTCTTGAACAGGACTGTAGAAAAATGATCATCCTTATGGAAGAGCATCGGAATTCGCTCCGGCGTTACTGTATTCAGGCCGACTTGACCAGTGGAGCCGTCTTCGGAGGCAAAACCCATATCAATAACGACAGAGCTGCTGTCGATCGTGATTTGCATTTCATGAGCTGCGTCGTATCGGATCGGGAAGCTACCGTGGGGGGGAAGGTTTCCGCTCAAAAACACATAGGTTCCGGTCTTAGAGCCTGAAGGCAAACTAGTCAGCTCCGCCAGTTCCTTGTCAAAATTGATGGTAATGCTTTTTCCGTCTCCGTTAAAAAGCATAGTTCCGTGTTCAGAAACAAACATACCGCTGTGGGCAGCCGGCGCTGGAGTATCCGGCTCCGGTGGATAGTTTTCATGCCGTTGGCCATGGCAGGCTACGCACAGCAGTATAGCCACCGACATTAAGAACACCGGAATTGTGCTTCTGAGATTTTGGAATATTCTACTAGTTGGGGTTTTACTCACTGGCATTTTCCTCCCAAGTATATCTCCGCTGAGCGTTGGAGCTCCACTCGATAAAGATTATTGCAATTTATGCCTAGCTCCTTTTACCTTGGGTGGACACGTCGCTTTTCTTTGGTAATAGGTCACGGTTTTGTCATTTGGCGCAAAAGGGCAGGGAATGGCCTCATGTTTAAGCGAAGATTCTGGGCATGAGCAATTCGGATAAGGTAAAGAGTCAGGGTGATAGCATGCAGCCTCTCGAGCCGGGCCAGGGCGGAGAGGCTGCTTTAAATTGTAAAGAAGATGAGAAGATGCCCGAGAATTCAGAAGAAAAAGCTGAGATGAAGGTTTGTTCTAAGTCTTTGGGGCTTGAGGGAGCCAGTGATCTAGACACGGAAAAGACCAGCTGCGATCATGTTAGCACAAGTAGCGGTGAAACTGACGATGTAGGCACAACAGAAACCGATGGTGATTCGGAGCAAAAGCAAAATAAAACGTCCGTCCAGGCCATGCTGGATAAGGCCGTAGTTATTTTGGAGCGCTTCGCTGCTGAGCGGCATATCTTGGCTTTAAGAGATGGTATGCTAGCTTCGGTTCCCATTATCTTGGTGGGTAGCACTTTTTTGCTTTTAGGAGCTCAGAGTGAAATTTTAACCAAGTATTTTGGCGGTCAGGTGGGTTGGCTTCCCAATTTGGCAGATACTGCCCTAGGACAGTGGTATTTAGCTAATTACGCTGAGTTTTATGTACCTTACCGTTTAACTATGGGACTTTTGGGAATTTATATTGCTTTCACCATAGCCACGGCCATGGCCAAGCAGTATAACTTACCACCGGTGCCACAGGGGCTGGGAGCGGTGGCCGCCCTGTTGGTGACTGAAGCGCCCAGCAAGGTTAATTTTGGAGATAACGGAGTGCAATGGGGGCTTCCTCTCAAGCCTTATGGACCGGAAGGAATTTTTCTGGCCATTGTTTTGGCCCTCTTTGTGGTAGAAATTTCGCGTCTATTCTTGCGTCCCGATAAACCTAAGCCGGTTAAGGACGATTTGCAGAACAAGATCCCCCCTGCAGTGGGAGCCGCTTTTGGCAGTTTTCTGCCCATTCTTACTACCGTTGCCATTATTTGGGGGATATGCCATGTTTGCAACCTTAAAATAAATGACGGTGTGCTTTGGCTTATGGAGCCGCTTAAGAGCATGGGCGACACATTAGCCGCTGTGGAATTTAGTAACTTTTTTCTGCATCTTTTTGCAGTGGCTGGAATCCACGGAATATCTGTTATCAACGCGGTGATGCTGCCGTTGTGGCAACAATTTGTCGCCGCCAATGCTGAGGCTCACAGCGCTGGTCTGGCCATGCCCCATGTAACTGCTTATCCTTTCTACCAGTGGTTTATCTGGATTGGTGGCTCGGGGGCAACCTTGGCGCCGACCTGCCTGCTCTTTGCGTTCAGGAATGCTCATTTTCGCCAAGTCGGTAAAATGGCTATTGTGCCGGCTATTTTTAATGTAAACGAGCCTTTTCTGTTCGGTCTACCTGTAATAGCGAATCCCGTTTTGGCCATCCCTTGCATTGCTGCTCCGATGATTTGCGGCATTACCGCCTGGTTCGCTGTAAGCCTGGGCTGGGTTTGTGCTCCCTTTATTGAAGTACCCTGGGTAATGCCCGGATTTTTAGGAGCAATATTGTCAACGCAGGATTGGCACAGCTTAGTTCTGTTTGCTGTAAACTTCTGCATAAGTGGAGTTATATGGTGGCCGTTCTTAAAATATACCGATAGTCAGGAAAAGAAGGACAATCAGCCTGTCTCACCGAGTTAAAAGTTATTTGCTAAAATGAACGGCCCATCCCAGTCATCCGGGATAAAAATGGGTGAATGTTTATAGCCGAATTCTTAGAAACCTGTCGTGTTCCTCCGGTAAGGCCCCTGTGCCACTGGCACAAGGTGGGAAGGGTGGGAGCTCGCCATATTCTCCATAAAAAATGCACGTCTATGCTGGCAATTTTATAGGTGTCTGTATCCGAAGAAAAAAGAAGAACAGCCAACAAGCGCTTAGAAATTGACGCAATTGGCTGCTCTGGGCTAATCCAAGCAGATAAAATCTTCTATAGGACCCTTGCCTTGGCGTATAACAAGGGGGGTTTGATCACTTAGATCGATTACTGAAGACTTGACCCACTCCACCGGTCCGCAGTCTATGAGCATATCGGCACCGCGGTAACAGTCTTTTATAATTTGAGGATCGTTGAAGATATCATCGTCCGATTCATAGTCAGCAGAGGTGTTCATTAAGGGGCCGTCCAGCCTGCGTATCAGTTCCAGGCACACTTGATTGTTAGGGATGCGTATACCAACCTTGCGGCTGGGACTCATTATTACGCGAGGAACCAGGCGGGTCGCCGGAAGAATGAAGGTATAGGGGCCGGGCAGAAGGCGCTTCAAGAGAGCAAAGGCTGTATTGTTAAGCTTGGCATATTTAACAACCTGATCTAAATCCGAGCATAAAAGGGAAAGCGGTTTATGCTTGTTGAGCTTCTTGATATTGTAGACGCGGCTTATGGCTTTGGGATTGCCGGCATCGCAACCCATCCCGTAAAGCGTATCGGTTGGATAAATGACCACACCACCGGTGCGGAGAGA
>OMRK01000066.1 GCA_900313515.1 uncultured bacterium
ATAACTGGAGTGCCCACCGTACATCTTGTTGCCAACTTGGCGCCTAGGATACTGGATGGGGATCTTGCGCACGCCCAGGTGGATAAAGACAATGCCAGCCACCAAAGCAAGGAAGATAACCGCAAAGATAGTCAGCGAGATGTAGTAAGCTGCACCCTGAACGTTGGCCATTTCGAAGCTGTCCTTCACATAATCGGGCAGACGCAGAACGATACCACCAAAGATGAGCATGGAAATACCATTGCCAATGCCCTTCTCCGTCATGAGCTCACCCAGCCACATCAAGAACATGGTGCCGGTGATCAGAGCGATGATGACCATGGCATAAAAACCAAAGCCGGTCATGGTGAAAACACCACCGCCATTGCCAGTGTAACGGGCCAGAGAAACGGTCATAAAGATAGCCTGCAAGCTGGCCAGAAGCAGAGTGAGCTGCCTGGTATAACGACCTATATCCTTACGGCCTTGCTCGCCACCTTCTTTCTGCATTTCCTTCAAAGAGGGCAGAACCACCGTCAATAACTGCATGATAATGGATGCGTTAATGTAGGGCGTAATGCCCATAGCTGCTACCGAAAAGTTGTTCAACGCACCACCGGTGAACATTCCTAAGAAACGGAATAGCTCACCCTTATTAAGCAGCATGTTCCACACTTCTTTGTTCACACCGGGCATACTAACGTGCACGGTCATAACAAAGATAGCCAGACCGATGAACACCCAGCCCAAACGGCTACGCACATCGTCTGATTTCAACGCATCTGAAAAAGGACTCGCCACTGCTAAATTTCCTCGAACGTACCACCGGCGTTGGTGATGGCTTCTCTGGCAGCAGCAGTGCAAGCGTGAAGCATAACGCGAAGCTTCTTAGTGAGAGTACCGTTATTCAAAACCTTCACAGGATTGTTGAGGTTCCTGATCAAGCCTTCCTTCCAAAGCGCATCAAAATCGACAACGCTACCGTCATCGAAGCGCTCCAAGCTGCCCACCGAAATCTCGGTGTAGACAACGCGGAAATGATTCTTAAAACCACGGTACTTAGGGAGTCTGCGGTACCAAGGGGTCTGACCACCCTCAAATCCAGGGGCCTTGAGGCCGCCGGAACGCGAACCCTGACCATTGGAACCACGACCGCCAGTCTTAACGCTGCCGCAACCATGGCCGCGGGCAACGCGCTTGCGAGTGAAACGTGAACCAGCCTTAGGAGCCAGGCTGTTGGAACCCATATAATTACTCATCTTCATCCTCCGGACAGCTCAGCACACGACCAAACCACGCTCAAAAATCCTGCACCCAGCTGCCGCTTTATAACTTAGTAGGAAAACTGCCCATATTGAGAATGGGCAGCTTTACGGTGTCGCAAAAAGAACCTCGCAAGTCCACCCCCTCCCCTTCCCCACCAGGAAGGAGAGAAAGTTCTCGTTCTTCTTACTCGGCTTGCGCCTCTTCTATGTCCTGTTCCTGTACGCGATTGGCAGCCTGCTCGATCTCCTCGGCGGCCTTCTTGCCAATCAGCTCCACCATCTCCTTGCCACGGCCACGAGCGACCTGCTTGGCATCGAAGAGACTGGAAAGACCCTGAATGGTAGAATAAACAATGTTAATCTTGTTGGCCGAACCAATCGACTTGGTGATGATGTTGCCGACACCAGCGCACTCTACCACGGCGCGGACGGCAGAACCCGCGATAACTCCAGTACCAGGAGCGGCGGGGCGGAGCACTACGTGAGCAGCTCCATAATGTGAATCGACAGCGTGAGGGATAGTATCACCCATCAAAGGAACGCGAATGAGGTTCTTGCGAGCCTCTTCGTTGCCCTTGCGGATAGCATCGGTATTATCAGTAGCCTTGCCGATACCACAACCGACAACACCCTGACCATCACCGACTACCACCAGCGCGGCGAACCCGAAACGCTTACCACCCTTAACAACCTTGGACACACGTTTGACTTGTACAACAACTTCTTTACTGAGGTCGAGCCCAGCGGGATCGATGCGGTTCCTCATATAATTTCCTCCTGATGTAGGCGATGCGCCTATGGAAAAGTCTCCTCCAGTACAGGCTTAGAACTCTAAGCCCTGCTCGCGAGCACCTTCTGCCAAGGCCGCCACACGTCCATGGAACTGGTAGCCGCCACGATCGAAGACGACACTATTAATCCCTTTCTCCATGGCCCGCTCGGCGCAACGTGCACCTACGCGCTTGGCCATCTCGATAGGAGAAATATCTTCATTGCGCAGATCCTTCTCTAAGGAGCTGGCAGAAACGAGAGTGTGACCAACCTGGTCATCGATAACCTGAGCATAAATATGCCTGCTGGAACGGAAAACCGCTAAGCGAGGATATTCCGCCGTACCGCTGACTTTGCGACGAATGCGAGCGTGACGACGCTGGCGCGAAATGTTACGAGAAAAAGTACTCATAGCTTACTTACCAGCCTTTCCAGCCTTGCCGGGCTTGTAAACACGAACTTCACCAACATAGTGGATACCCTTGATAGCCGTGCCCTTAGCTTTATAGGCGAAAGGAGGACGGAACTTACGGATATCAGCGGCAACCTGGCCGACCAACTGCTTATCGGCGCCCTTGACGTGCAGACGCATAAGCTTGGTGCGGTTGTCAGACTCTACTTCAAACTCAATACCAGGAATAGGGTCAACCTTGATGGGATGAGAATAACCCAAACTCAAGACCAAAGTCTTGCCTTCCATAGCGGCACGATAACCAACACCAAAGATGTCTAAGGAAATCTTATAGCCTTGAGTTACCCCGATAATCATATTATTAATGAGGGTGCGGGCCAGACCATGCTGAGCCTTTGTGTCGCGCTCGTCGTCGGGACGACTAACCAATACGCGCTCTCCCTCCACCCGAACTTCCAGCTTTTTGCTGATGGACTGCGTGAGCTCGCCCTTAGGCCCTTTAACATGAACCTGTCCGGGGGTCACCTGCACCTCCACACCCTTCGGAAGCACAACGGGTGTTTTGCCAATTCTGGACATAATTATTCCTCCTGCAGTACTCGTATCGGCACTGCCGCGCAGTAATTACCTACCAAACGTAGGCGAGAACTTCACCGCCGACTCCGAGCTTGCGAGCCTGCTTACCGGTAATGACACCCTTGGGGGTAGACATAACAACTGTACCTAAACCGCCATAAATGCGGGGAATGTCATTGGCTCCGACATACACCCTGAGTCCTGGACGGCTGATACGCCTTAAACCGTTAATGACGGCCTCATTGTCGGGACCATACTTTAACTTAATATGAATGACGCCCTGAGCGCCAGTGGAAGCCACCTGATAACTGGTGATGTAACCCTCGCGCAAAAGGACTTTAGCAATCTGCTCTTTGAGCTTGGAAGCCGGAACGTCCACCTGCTCGTGAACAGCCGAATTGGCGTTCCGAATACGTGTGAGCATATCGGCAATGGGATCTGTGGTGGGCATCTCTTTTCCTCCCTGTGTACAAAATCGTTTCCGACAATCCCTTCGAAAACGATCCGCGCCTCTGTTAAAGCGCTGCGAAAATCTTTACCAACTGGACTTGGTTACGCCGGGGATCTGGCCCAGGTGGGCACGTTCCCTGAAGCAAATGCGGCAAAGTCCGAACTTGCGGAAGTAAGCGCGCGGACGCCCACAGAGCTTGCAGCGATTGACGGCACGGACTCTGAACTTGGGGGTTCTGGCGGCTTTTACTTCTTGTGCTGTGGTAGCCATTTAAACTTCCTCCAAAAAATTACTGATGGAACGGGCAACCGAGGGCGCGCAGCAAGGCATAACCCTCTTTGTCTGTCTCGGCGGTGGTAACAACGCAGATGTCCATACCCCGGACCTTGTCTACCTTATCGTAATCGATTTCGGGGAAAATGATCTGCTCTTTGAGGCCGAAAGTGTAATTGCCGCGGCCATCAAAAGACTTGGGGGAAATTCCGCGGAAGTCTCTGATACGAGGAAGAACCACGTTAAAAACCTTCTCTAAGAAGGCCCACATAATGTCTCCGCGCAGAGTAACTTTACAGCCGATCTTGGCGCCTTCACGAAGTTTGAAGTTGGAAATAGATTTACGAGCCTTGGTAATCACTGGAGCCTGGCCGGTGATAGCCCGCATATCCGATACGGCACCTTCCAAAGACTTGGGATTAGCAATAGCCTCGCCCACACCCATATTCACCACAACCTTGACCAGGCGGGGAATACGCATAGGGTTGTCGTAATGGAACTCTTCTCTGAGAGCGGGAACGATCTCTTCCCTGTAGACTCTCTTAAGCCTAATGTTGGCAACCGGCGGACGACCGGCGGCGGCGAACTCTTCCTTCTTCTTCTTGGGAGCAGAAGGGGCTTTACCTTGCTTGGTACCTTGTTTGGCCACTTGAATTCTCCTATCACCGTGGATTTCCGACCCACGGCTTTTCCTACCTAGCGCGGCTAGCTGACCTTAGAAGTGACGGATGCGCTACTCAGTAGCACCAACTATTCCACTTCCCTCAAGCCAGCCGACACAATACTAGAACTGTTCCTTGCACTTACGGCATGCACGATGCTTGGTTTTGTCAGCATCGAAAACGAAGGCAGGACGGGTGGGCTTACCGCACTTGGGGCAAACCAGCATCACGTTGCTGATGTGAATAGGCAGAGCCTTTTCCACAATGCTGCCCTGCGGGAAACGCGGAGGACGAGCCTTCATATGACGCTTCACGATGTTTACGCCATCTACGGTGACCCGGTGGGCCTTATCATCCACCTCGAGCACCTTGCCACGCTTGCCGGCCTGCTTGCCGCAAAGGACGACTACTTCGTCATTTTTCTTTACGTGAGCCATTGTTAACTCCTAAAAAAACTTACAGCACCTCGGGTGCCAAAGACACGATCTTCATGAAGCCGCTCTCACGAAGTTCACGGGCCACCGGGCCAAAAATACGGGTACCCCGAGGATTGTAGTCGTCCTCAGAACTCTTAGACTTCTGTCCCTTTACCTTCTTGTTAATTCCGCTGCCCTTAATGAGCACGGCGGCATTCTCGTCAAACCTTATGTAAGAGCCATCGGCACGACGGATGGGCTTCGTTACGCGGACTACTACGGCATGAACGACATCGCCCTTCTTAACGGCGGCGCCGGGGGTAGCCTGCTTCACAGTTGCTACGATAACATCGCCAACACTCGCGTAAGTAGTTGTAGAGCCACCGAGAACTCGGATACAGAGGAGCTCACGAGCGCCGGAATTATCTGCAACTCTGAGCCTGCTCTCCTGCTGGATCATTGTGATACTCCTTTAATCTCTGCACGGCGTACTGCTGTCGGCCCAAAACTCCGACCCTCTAAAGGGTCCGTCATCTTTATTCGGGTTTTACCCCTAGCCGGGCGTTTCGCCGTTTCTGCAAAAAAAAGACAAAAACTAACTAACGAGCCTTCTCGACGATCTCGACCAAGCGCCAGCACTTCATCTTGGACAAAGGCCTGGTTTCCTGAATCTTCACGATATCGCCTATACCGCACTCATTATTCTCATCGTGAGCATGAAACTTCTTGCTCTTGTGGACGAACTTCTTATAAATGGGGTGGGCAACCTGGCGGGTGACTTTTACAACGATGGTCTTATCACCGGCGTTGCTGACAACCTCACCGATCCTCACTTTACGGATTCCGCGTTCTTCGTTCATTACTTGCTCTCCTTAAGCTCGAGTTCACGGATAACGGTATGAATTCTGGCAATCTGCTTCTTGGCCAGACCAACCCGCGAAATGTCCTGCAAATGACCCGTAGCTAATTGAAAGCGGAGGTTAAACAACTCCTGCTTGGCATCTACCAAACGTCCACGGAGAACCGCCAGACCGAGCTTCTTCAAGTTAGCGCGTTCCTCTTTAAGCTTCATAACTATTCACCACCCAATCTCTCACGGGCAATAAAACGGGTTTTCATCGGGAGCTTGTTGGAGGCTAAACGCATAGCTTCCCTAGCTACATCTTCGGGAACACCCGCAATTTCAAACAGCACCCTGCCAGCATGAACTACAGCAACCCAGTACTCAGGCGCACCCTTACCGGAACCCATACGAGTTTCAGCAGGCTTCTTAGTGGCTGACTTGTCAGGGAAAACCTTGATCCAAACCTTACCACCACGCTTAATAAAACGGGTCATAGCCACACGGGCGGCTTCAATCTGCCGGTCGGTAAGCCAGCAAGGCTCGAGGCTCTGAAGCCCAAAATCGCCGAAGGCCACGGTATTACCGCGCTGAGCCTTTCCAGTCATACGGCCACGGTGCGTCTTACGATACTTAACCCTCTTGGGGCTTAACATAATCCTATCCTCCACGCGATCGTAACTGCAAAATGCCGCACTAGTATAGAGCAACTAGACGACATTTGCAAGTTGCGATGCGATAAAACTTAGCGTTACGAAGTAAACAGTTTGTTAGCGCTTAGACAAAATGTCGCCGCGATAGATCCAAACCTTTACGCCTATAAGGCCGTAAGTGGTATTAGCTTCCTTGATGCTATAATCAACATCGGCTCTCAAGGTATGCAGAGGCACCTTACCGCTGAAAGTGCGCTCGGTACGGGCAATTTCAGCACCGCCTAAACGGCCGGAAAGCTGAATACGAATGCCCTTGGCGCCAGCCTTCATAACTCTCTGCACAGCCTGCTTCATAGCACGTCTGAAAGTCACGCGCTTAACCAAAGCATCGGCTATATTCTCAGCCACCAAAGAAGGCTCCAACTCGTGCTGATTGATCTCCTGGATGGAAATCTTAACGGGCTTGGAAGTCAACTTCTCGAGACGGGTGCGCAGATCATCGATACCAGCACCGCGCTTGCCAATTACCAAGCCGGGCTTAGCAGTGTTGACGATCACGTGAACCTTGCTGGCTCGCTCGATTTCAACTCTGGTAACACCAGCGCTCTTGTGGAACTTGGTGATAAAATCGCGGATGCGCATGTCCTCGCGCAACCAGCTAGCGTACTCCTTCTCGCTGTACCAACGGGAATCCCAACCCCTGATGATACCAACACGCAACCCATTGGGATGAATTTTCTGACCCATTAGTGCAAGCTCTCCTTCTCTTTGACAACGACGGTGATGTGGCTAGTCCTCTTGTGAAGTTGACTGGCCCGACCGCGAGAACGAGGGAGCCAACCCTTACCGGTAGGGCCTTCGTCTACGTAAGCGCGATAAACAAACAGCTTATCGGCGCTCATACTGTTGTTGTTAACGGCATTAGCCATAGCCGACTGCAAAACCCGAAGCATAACGCCAGCAGCCCGCTTGTTAGTTAAGCTGAGCATATTAGCGGCAGCCTTGGCGGGCTTGCCATAGATAGCCCGAGCGCAAAGACGCAACTTGCGCGGAGCCATGTGAACATATTTAGCAACGGCGCGAACCGATACATCTTCGGTCTTAGCGGTTGCCTGAGAATCTGTGTCTGCCATAATTCCTCCAAGAAATTCCTACAAAGCCGCGACTTACTTTTTAGCGGCGGCAGCAACCTTGCTCTTCTTCTCAGACTTACCGCCGGCGTGACCGCGGAACATTCTGGTAGGAGCAAACTCACCCAACTTGTGGCCAACCATCTCTTCAGCAATGTACACAGAGACGTGGGTACGACCGTTGTGAACGGCAATGGTATGACCGATCATTTCGGGGGTGATAGTGCTGGCGCGCGACCAAGTCTTAACTATGGCCTTCTGATTAGCAGCATTAAGCTTATCAATCTTCTTCTGAAGATGCTCGGCCACAAAAGGGCCCTTTTTAATAGAACGGGACATTTGATTCCTCCATATGAGCAGCCCTTGCGCTTCTAACCCTTTTTCGGCGGGCTTTTCCCCATCAACTCCGGCAAGGAATTTTCACCCTCCACCGTACTTGCAACCATACTGATACGGGAAAAACCTTAAAAGGCGGCTGAAGCAGACTGCACGTCCTTCTACTTGGCAGTACGGCGTCTCACAATCATCTTGTCGCCGGGCTGCTTCCTACGGGTCTTCAAACCATAAGTAGGCTTACCCCAAGGGGTCGTGCTGGGACGACCGCAGGTAGACCTGGCCTCACCACCACCATGGGGGTGATCGCAGGGGTTAGTAGCCACACCACGGATATGGGGTCTCTTGCCCATCCAGCGGGAACGACCAGCCTTGCCGATCATCATGTTCTCGTGGTCAACGTTGCCCACTTGGCCGACGGTAGCGCGGCAGACAATGGGAACTTTACGAACTTCAGAAGAAGGCAGACGCAGAAGAGCATACTTGCCCTCTTTAGCCATAAGCTGAGCGGAGGAACCGGCGGAGCGAGCCATCTGGGCGCCGCGTCCGGGCTTAAGCTCAACATTGTGGACAATGGTACCAATAGGCATATTCTGCAACATCATGGCATTGCCGATCTTAATATCTTGGGCCACGCCGGAAATGACGGTATCGCCTACCTGCATGTTGTTGGCGGCCAAGATGTAACGCTTCTCTCCATCGGCATAATGCAGAAGAGCAATGCGAGCGGTCCTGTTAGGATCGTACTCAATAGTAGCCACGCGAGCGGGCACATTGTCCTTGTCACGACGCCAATCGATAATACGATATTGACGCTTGTGACCACCGCCGCGGTGGCGAGCAGTAACGCGGCCCTGAGAATTACGGCCGGCCGTTACCTTGCGATGCACGAGTAAAGACTCCTCGGGCTTCACCTTGCTTAAATTAGAGGTGTCCATTACCGACATGAAACGACGACCGTTGGTAGTCGGCTTATAAACTCTGGTTGGCACTTTAAAGTTCTCCTTTCGTGGGTATACCTAACACTCGAACCAGAAAAATCGAATGTCATTTGCACCCACAACTCCGGGTTTCACAAAAAAAATCACCCCTGCGATCGAAGGGCGCACTCACAGCACTCCTAGCTCCGGCTCATAACACTTGCGCTTCACACGCCATCAACCAAGAACTAGTGTGAATTATCCAGCTTTCTGCACAGGGAGGTCTTAATAGGGCGACTTAAATGCCCAAGCCTCTATCCGGTGCTCCGCACCAGCTCCCAGCGCACTCGAAAACACAGGGCGAAACCCAAAAGCCATGCTGGGTAATTTAAGCACAATTCGAGATAGATTTCAAGCTAAAAGTCAAGAAGGCAAAGGAAAAAAATTTATTCTTACCATCATTTAACTAAAAATGTAAAAAAAATTCCCCTACTTGATCGACCATCCAACCTAGTCCAAATATTGTTCAGACATGATTGTGCGGGATTCCCCGAAAATTCAGGGGATAAATTGGCCGGCACGAGGCCTGGATCGTATTGTCCAGATTCCTCCACGCCTTTCGGGCACCGATGCTAAGTAGCTTAGTGTAGGCGTGTGAAAGCAAAGTTTCCCTATGCCCGCCAGGTACTGATAACGCATATATGCAAAAAGTGTGTCACCGATTAGGCAGGATCCGACCCTACTTCCTATAATTTTGCTCAACCGATATGCTTCACCGTTACTCTCACACGCTGCCATGGTCTGTGTCCAAGCTGGGGAAGCCCAGCGATCTACCGGATGTGCTGCGGGAGGATCTTCTGCTCCTCATCCCAGTAGATCCTTACAAAATCTTCGCCGCCTGGAATGTGTCTTATCAGACCCAAAACACAGTTTCCAAGCTCCTAGGTGAGAGTGTCTTCTCTGTGAGTCGCCTGGTCATCCACATAGAGGGTGCTTACCAGGACACCAGCAGTCTGAGCCTCCTCTACGATGTTTCTGGGCCCAACCGTTCCCGCTACCTGCAGGTTAAAAAGAAATTGGCACAGAGCGATAATCACATGCGCTTGCGCGGCAAGTTAGGCTACCAAATTCCTAACAGCGAATTTTATCCTATAACTGCCAGCACCCCTACGCTATTGCCAGCGGGTCGCGCTTTTGGCATCCAAGTAGACACCTTGCCCATGCAGCTTTTTAAGCAAGCTTGCCAGCCCACAGTTCTTAAACACTCATCACTAAGCTCAAGTTCACTTCAGGATTCCCTCCCGCAACCTCATTCCACCTCAGAGCAATACTCACCCCTTCAGGATCCACGCTTAGACATCGATTTGCAAAAGATGGCCGATATCTTCGACCTTCAAATGGGCCGCTTGCCCATACCCGAAGGAATTTATACAGAATGATCCCTAATTCGACTCTCCCCACCGACTCTGTCTCGGCCGCAAGTGTAGTCCACAGCGACCAGTCCTGCCCTACCCCCAAAGGCCCCGCTTACCTGTCTATAATTCTCAATGCCCACACCCCCTACGTGCGCCACCCCAAGAACAAGCCCTGCAACGATGAATATTGGCTTTTCGATCATATATTGGACAGCTACCTGCCACTTTTAGATTCTCTGGAACGTTTGCACGCCGAAGGAGTACCCTACCGCCTTACCCTTTCACTTTCTCCAACTCTTTTGGAGATGCTGGATGATCCAATCATTCAGGAACGTTTCGACACCTACTTAGAAAACAAAATAAACTTAGGAGTCCGCGAGGCCGACCGCTGCCTGCTCGAACTGGAACTGAGCGAGTTGATCGATCACTATCTGACCAGCCTGCGTTACTACAGAGATAAATTTAATTTCAACTATAACCGTGACCTGATCGGAGCCTTCCGCAATATAGCCCAAAAGAACTGCTTAGAACTCATAACCACTGCCGCTTCCCATGCGCTCATGCCTATGCTTTATCCCTACGGAGCCCTGGGCCGAGCCCAAATTGGGGTTGGCCGGGAGACATTCAAACGCCACATAGGTTTAGAGCCACAGGGCTTCTGGTTGCCAGAATGTGCCTTTAACCCTGGTTTAGAGAGGCTTTTGTTCGAGCAAGGCTACCATTACACCATAACCACCACCTGCGAAAACCTGGGAGCGGTTCCCCATCCTACTTGCGGCGTCAGTTCACCCCTGCACACTTTAGAAGATTTCGTCTTTTTCCCCAGCGATCCCCAGGCCGAACTGGAGGTCTGGAGCTCTAAAAGCGGCTTCTTTAACGATCCAGCTTACCGAAATTCTCTGCGCGATTTAAGCGATGAGCTTCCCGATCTCGATTTAGGTGACCTACAATTACCCAACCAGAGCCGTCCCTCCAGCGGTTTCCGCTATTACCGCAACGGTTCGGCTGCATCTTCAAGTTATTACGTGCTTGAGCAAGGTCGTTCTAGGGCCAAACTACACGCCCAAACTTTTATCGAGAATCGCCTCCGCCAAGCCGACCGGATAGTAGAAGGCCTCCCCCATCCCCCCATAATAACCTTGGCTCTAAACGCAGAATTCTTAGGTAGCATGTGGTATGAAGGTCACATGTGGCTAGAAGATGTCTGCCGACTGGTTGCCGAAAATCCGGAGAAACTGCAGCTGGCTTCCCCCGGCCAGCTTACAAAATATGCTGACGATTTTGCCTTTGCTATGCCCAACAGCGGCACCTGGCTGGATGGTGGTTTTGCCGCCCGGTGGCTTAACTGCAGCAACGACTGGGTAATAAGTACCTTAAGCGTTGAAGCTAGACATTTTTATCAAATGGTTAAGCTCCACGGCCACGATCCCCGCTTCCTGGAGCCGCTAAACCAGGCTCTACGTGAATTGCTCCTGGCTCAGGCTTCCGACTGGCCCCTGCTCCTCTCCACTGGACAATACGTAAACACTGCCCGCAAAAAACTACGCAACCATCTGGTTGCCTTCAATAAGCTCTACGAAGATGCCCAAGAAGGCAGGGTAGATTTGGAGTCTCTGCGAAATTTGGAGCAGCGTACTTCGATCTTTGCCGATTTGGATTATCGTCAATTTTTCTTCAGTAAGGATGAACAATATATGACACAGAACACAGACTCACAGCATAGTCAGATTTTAAACTACCTGCTCGATCTAAAAAATTCAACTCAAAGTTTGCTCGATCTCTGCCAGGGAATAGTGGTGGGCAGCGTAGGCGCGGAGCAGAAAACCCGCGAACTTTCCCAGAAAGCCGCTACTTCTGTAAGCCTAGTTGAGAAACTGGCCAAACAGGCGGGTAGCAACAGCTTAGCTCAGTCTTACAAGGCCGCTACCAGCGAGCTGGAATCTCTGATTCAAGAAATTACTCAAGCGGAAACTACCGAACGTTTGGAGGAATTGCGAGATAAGTCTTCGCAAGTCGTGGATAAGTGGAGTCAGTCGGTGGAGTCTCTGCTTAAATATCTCTTAACTTCTAAGGATAGCAATGGCGCGCTTACCTAAAAGTAGTTGCTTTAATTTTTTTCTGATAGCGGCGGTCGTGGCTGTTCTGGCCCTGATTGTCTTTAATCGTGTGCGGGTACGTGAATTTCAGTACGGACTTATCACCGGACTGAGATCGGCCCCTCACGAAGCCATCCGTTTGGGCACAAGTTCCAATGTTGGTAGCAGTCCCTGTTTGGCTCTCTCTAAGATCAAAGATCCCAACGTTAGCATAAAGATAGAGATCAGCACTGCAGCCAACGATTCCCAACTTATAAATAGCGTAGATTGCGGCGATTTAGATTGCGCTGTAGTCGAGCTAACCCAGGCGGTCAAATCCATCCCTTACGGGAGTAACCTGCAGATCCTCTTCCCTTGCTACACAATGAAAGAGCAGTACAATTTGGTTGCTCTTAAAGATCACAGCGGTAAATTTAATTCTCTGGCTTACAATAGCGGTTCCAGCGCCGAATATGCGGCCGTGAAATTGCAGAGCGAAGATTCTACTCTTTTTGGTAGTTCATGCCGTCGCGTAGGCTTGGATATTTCCAATCAGTTTCCCGA
>OMRK01000101.1 GCA_900313515.1 uncultured bacterium
AAAGGGGAAGGAAACCAGACTCCAACCTTTGGGCAGGAGAATTTTGCAGGTGTCGGTTTTGGCGTTAAGTTTCTTGGCCACTACCTTATGATTGGCAGTTTTGGGCGGTATAGTGGAAGGATTAGAGGGCTGAACTTGGGGAGAGAGAGGAGTTACCTCGGGATTTACCGTGGGAATCTCCGGATTTGACGTGGCTTGATCCATATCCACTTGAGGATTGTAATAGGAACCGCCGCCACTTGCGCATCCGCCTATCAGCAGGTTGAGCATTACTCCCAGAACCAGCATGAACAGACATTGCTTAAAATAGTTTAACTTACGAGGCAAGATCGTAACCTCCTGAAACTTTGTTGCTGATATGTAGTTTAACACATTTATCCAGGTGGCGCTTTTATTTTCAGTACAAATTTTTAAAAATTTCGGCAGATACTGAACTTTGTGAGAGAACGTGGGCCGAATTGCAAAGAATTTGCCGATCAGAGCGCAGTCCATTAAGGCACAGGGCAGGGGGAAGTTGGTTCATTAACGAAGTTTTAGACCATGAGTGAGAGTTTTGGTGACATGTGTGAGAGTAAAAAGGATGAACTTCTCGAGGCCTTCTTGGGAAGCGATTTGGTAGCCGAGGCTGGTGAGTGCTCCGAGAGTAGTGAGGAATTGCGTCAAGCGCGAGACAAAGCTGGCTTGGAGAAATTCTCGGCAGAGTTAACTAAGAATCCCCGGGTTCTGGAGGGCGCAGCCTTTGAGTTCCTGGGAAGCATGATCTTAGGCGGTGTGGCCGTTGTTGATAAGGCCGCAGAGCTCATGATGGACAAAAACCCGGCCGGTTATGTCAATGCCATCTTTAAGGCGGCGGACAGATGTACAGTACCTTACGTGAAATTCGCTCTAGTGCGGGCTGTTTTTCGTCGCTATCCTGGGCGCTACAGGCCTTATATATTGGCTCTGGGACGCGAGTTGGTTACTGGTGAGTGGAATGAGCACACACTGGAGACTACTTCCTGGCTTTTGCAGAAGTTTGGGGCCGAATTGCTTCCCGATCTGGTCACCTTTATGCATTGCCAAGGACACGCTCAAGAACGGGTGCAGATATTGAAGGAAGCCGTGCAGAGATTGGGAGCGGCCGCTCTACCTGTGGTTAGTGCCGCTGTTTCCAGCGATCAGAAAGAATTAGCTGACGCTGGAGAGATCGCTCTTAAGCAAATTGGGCAGATCTGAGGTCTGGGCCTAGTTAAAAATGGGCCGATGCTAAGTTTTAACGTGAAGGCTGCTGCGTTGATATATCGATGCGGCAGCTTTTTTGGTGCGCTTGGCTTGTGCACCTGACCCATGAGGCTCTGTGGCCCATAAAAATGAAAAATCCGGCCGAGGAGCCGGATTCTTGTCGAGCAGAATAAGCTGCAACGTCTCTTTTAAAAGCGGGTGCCCACTTTTATTGTGCACCGTCGCTGGCGGTGGGTTCACGGCCTAACTGGGCGCGGGCTTGTAGCCAACTTATCATAAAGGCCTCTAGATTTTGGCCGCTAAGGACTCCATGAAAATTCGGATCCTCGTAGCCGGTACGGCGATCTTTAACCATGGTGTAGGGATGTAACACGTAGTTGCGGATCTGGTTAGCCCAAGCCGCCTCGCGGTTCTCACCCTTGACACTGTCTATGGTATCTTGGCGCTGCTCGAGTTTCATTTCCAAAAGCTTGGCCTTGAGCATGCGCAAGGCCGTCTCCTTATTGGAGTGCTGGGAACGTTCGTTTTGGCAAGCGGCAACCGTGCCGGTGGGAATGTGGGTTATACGCACCGCCGATTCAGTCTTGTTGACATGTTGGCCGCCGGCACCTTGAGAATGGTAAGTGTCGATCTTGAGATCCTCGGGACGCAACTCTATTTGGGAATCGTCGGCCAGTTGGGGAACCACTTCCACTTTGGCAAAGGAGGTGTGGCGGCGCTTGGCGGCATCGTAGGGAGAAATACGCACCAGGCGGTGGACACCGCGCTCGGAGCTCAACATGCCGAAGGGGTAGAAACCGCTTATGAGAAGAGTTGCCGAGTGAATGCCCGCTTCGTCGGCGGGGGAGTACTCGGCCATGCTCACCTGGTATCCTTCCTCTTCAGCCCAATGTAGATACATGCGCAGGAGCATCTCGGTCCAATCTTGGGCATCGACTCCACC
>OMRK01000105.1 GCA_900313515.1 uncultured bacterium
AATGCCAAGGCAGAGCTACAGGCCAGGTTCAAGAGTGGAGATCTCCAAAATAGCTCGAGCACTGCGTTTAACCAATTCCTATCCATCCCATAAAATGAGTTGTTGTTATATTTCAAATCGCCAAAATCTAATACATCGTTGTAAACTAGAAAAGTATTGGCATCTATGTACAGAAAACCATAAAGATTGTTAGTTGTGGCTGCAATATAGGTGAGGGGGTGCTTGACCATCTGCTTGAGCCACACCTGGAAATAAGTTGGTAACAGATTGTTGGCCGAAGTGTATAGGCGTCTCACCGAATCGCTTTTGTATGGGACATAGGTCAGGCCGAGCCTATCGTAGTTGGTAAAAATTCTTTCAAACACGGCAGTTTCTTGAGGGGATATTTCACTGCCATGGTATTTTACATAGCGGGCCGTCTGTTGGAAGGGTAGAGATAGGAGTTCTCGCATGCCGCCGTTAGGACCCACCGGAATCTTGAGAAAATAGACAAAGTAAGCTGTATACAAGCAAAAGCAAGTCAAAGCAAGCGCAAAAGTCAGGCCGAGCTTTTTATGCCTGGTGTCTTTTTTTCTAAATGCTATCGCTATTGAGGCCAAGGCGGCCGATAGGATAAGAGCAAAGCCGTTGTTGCGCAGAATGCAGACCAGAAAGGCCACTAGTCCCGTGTATATATAACACGAATTTTCTTCGCGGTTGCCGAACAAGATTATGCCGGTTAGAACCGTCAGCAAAACGACCATGTAAGAGTAGAGCGTATCTTTTATAGCGCAGGCAGCGTACGAGGAATAGATGATCGATATTGAGTAGAACAAGGTCAACAACCACTGCCATCTCATGGGTAGTTTAAGTTCGTTGTTTACCCAGATTGTGCTGGCCATTATGGCAGAGCAGATAAGAATTTGGACGACGATTAAGAAAAACAGGCCTCGCCCCATAGAGCCGAAGAGTATGCTTCCTAAGTCGATCATAAAGCCCATGAAAAAACTGGAGGCTAGCGGCCAGTTGGTAGTCCAGCTCCAAATACCGAAGTATTCTTCCACCTGAAAATAAGCGTCCCACTCCATGCCCCCAGGATATCTAGCTAGAGCTAAAAGTGTCCAACTGAAAGCTATTGAGAACCAACTGGCAAGAAAAAGATGCTTGCGGAAAAATTCACTGATTGAAGTTAAGGAATTGCCCGACTGTGTACTACCTTCCGATGTTTGACGGTCTTGATGGAAGAAGTAATTTACAGCTTTTTCCCCCGCTATGAAGAGGATGGCTAGCATAAAATAGATGCCGATTGCGCAGAGTAGACAGATAATTATGGAGTTAGTCGAGGCGTGTAAGCAATGTAGGCTCTCGCCGCGGTTGTAGATCCTTCCTAACAGCATAAATAGGGTCGCCATTAAGATCAGCAGCCTTTCGCTCCAGTCTAAATGCCAACTGCGAACTTTGTTCAAACAGTAGGATAGGGCGCCCCATTCCAGCAGAGCAGCCAGTGGCCTGTGGGCAAAAGGGAACCAGAGAGCTCGGAACAGGTTTAGGGGGAAGTCTTCTCCAAAAAGTTCCACAACAAGTAGGCAATCGTTGTAATATAGTGATAGTGTAGCGTAGAAAAGGCCGCCTAAGGCTAAGTTTGCAGCAAGTCTGAGCCATGAGTTTCCTTTTGCTATCGACCTCAAATCTGGCCAGCCCAAGCTGTTTGTTTTGAATTTTAAGAAAAGGTAGGCAAAGATGCCTATCTCTAAGGTGGATATCGCTACTCTTCTGGAAAAGAGGTACTGGAGTATTATCTTGATTGTGTTGGGCTTATTTAGATTGGACAATGCGTCAACTACGGTCGCACAATTTCCGCTGTAGATATCGTAAAGGTTAAGTGTTACGTAAATAAGACAGCCGACTAGAAAGGCCGTTGCTAAGTTCAATGGTGTAAAGCTCGAGTAGGTCTGATTGCCAAGTTCATTGGTCGATGCGGACATGCCTCGAATCTTCTGCGCTTTTACCGATAAGGCCTATCAGACTAGCCATTTTATGAAAAGTCCTTAAACATGGCGCGGCTCCTAAATAAAGCACCAACGAGGCGGTGAACTCAATTTCACCGTCATTATTTGCCTAACAAAAGAGGAAAGAGCGGGAGAAAGCTGGAACGCAGGTGAGGTCTTTTAAGAATAAGCATTCCGTGCAGCTGCTGGAATCTGGTCGGAACAAATTCGCACCTTGTTCAGTCTAGATTGTGGTAGGTGCGTTTTTTGCAGTTCAAAAAGTTTTTTCAACGGAAGCCGATGGAGATCGGTCGAGGGTTGCCAGCCACATTGAAAGCGCTCGCGCAAAGCGGGGCTGTCCGCCGCAGGGTTATCGGTCTCGAATGTTTTTCGTTCTCGAAAGGAGCCTCATTACGCAATGGGTAATGTGAATACTGCTAAGGCGATCATGGACGCCAACGAAGCTACTGCGGATGTAGCTTTCAGATTAAGCGAAGTTTGTGCCATTTATCCTATCACTCCCTCTTCTCCTATGGGCGAATTCGCCGATCAGTGGAGTGCTGAAGGTCGCAAGAATTTATGGGGAGCCGTTCCTCACATTCAGGAAATGGAATCAGAGGGCGGTGCTGCTGGTGCCGTGCATGGTGCGTTGCAGAGCGGTGCTTTGACCACCACCTTTACCGCCAGCCAGGGCTTACTGCTCATGATCCCCAATATGTACAAGATCGCTGGTGAACTTACCCCCACCGTTTTCCATATCGCTGCCCGTTCGCTGGCCGCCCAAGGTCTGTCAATTTTCGGTGACCACGCTGACGTAATGGCCTGCCGTCAGACCGGCTTTGCCATGCTCTTCTCCAATTCCGTTCAGGAAGCCACAGATATGGCTGCCATAGCCCATGCCGCCACTCTGGAAAGTCGCGTGCCATTTATCCACGCTTTTGACGGTTTCCGTACCTCTCACGAGGTTAACACCATCGAGAAGGTTTCCGATGATGTTTTGAAGGCTATTGTCCCAGCCGAGTTGATACAGGCCCATCGTGCCAGGGCTTTGAACCCCAACAAGCCCTTCATCCGTGGTACGGCCCAGAATGCTGATATTTACTTCCAGGGTCGCGAAGCCTCTAACCCCTACTATTTGAAGACTCCAGGCATCGTAGCCAAGCTTATGGAGAAGTTCGGCGAGTTGACCGGTCGTCACTATGGCCTCTTCGAGTACCATGGCGCTCCCGATGCCGAGCAAGTTGTCGTTTTGATGGGCTCAGGCGTTTCCACTGTGCGCGGCACGTTAGAGAAACTCTTGGCCGAGGGCAAGAAGGTCGGCGTTGTTACGGTCCGCTTGTACCGTCCTTTCGATGTCAAGGCTTTGATCGATGTTATTCCCGCCACCGTAAAGACCATAGGTGTTTTGGATCGCACCAAAGAGCCCGGTAGCGCTGGTGAGCCCCTCTTCCAAGACGTGGTTACGGCCGTTATGGAGAACATGGAAGGCGGCCAGGGCAAGTTTGCCGTCCTGCCTAAGGTTGTAGGCGGTCGTTACGGTCTCTCTTCCAAAGATTTCACTCCCGCTATGGTACGTGGCGTGTTCGATGAGTTGGCCAAGGCCGAGCCTAAGCGTCATTTCACCGTCGGTATTAACGACGATGTAACTCACCTGAATGTGGAGTACGATGCTTCCTGGATCAGCGAGCCCGAGAGCACTGTCAGGGCTATGTTCTACGGTTTAGGCTCCGATGGTACGGTGGGCGCCAACAAGAACTCCATCAAGATTATCGGTTACGATACCCCCAACTATGCCCAGGGCTACTTTGTTTACGACTCTAAGAAGTCCGGCGGTCTGACTGTTTCTCACTTGCGTTTCGGTCCCAAGCCTATCGATGCTCCCTTCCTCATTCAGAGCGCCAACTTTATCGGTGTCCATCTCTTTGAGTTCTTGGAGAGCTACGATGTCTTGAGTCAGGCTGAGGATGGCGGCGTGTTCCTGCTCAACAGCCCCTTCTCCAAGGATGAGGTCTGGGATCAGCTTCCCGCCGTAATTCAGAAGCAAATTTTGGCCAAGCAC
>OMRK01000137.1 GCA_900313515.1 uncultured bacterium
CGAGGCGAGCAGGGAACCGCGAGTCTTGATAATGACCTGACCGGGAACGAAATCACCCAACTGACTGCGCTCTGCACCTAAGCTTACGGAATCGGAACCTACCTGGGGATTGGTAGAGGCCTCGGCCGTAGATTTGCTTTCCTGAGGAGCGCTGGTAGCCTGCAAGTTTTGGAGTTGATTTATGTTACTGGAACCTATGTTTGAGATCATGTTTCCTCCTGATCCATCTCGATTGTGCCTTGTTATAAAGGAGAAAAATCTGCGTTACCAGCCTCTTATACCGTGCTCGGCAGGCGGCTGGACGTTGCTACACTCCGAAGGCCTTACGCTCTTTCGAAGTGTAGCGCATGCGATTTAGGGTTTCTTGTAATCGTACTCCATGGCCCCGTTGACATTCAAACGAGCGCCAGTGGTCATCTTGCCCTCCAGGCCGCGCACCTTATCGGCACCTTCCAAAAGGCGAGTTTTGATCTCATCGTTGGACATTGTCGGATCCATGGCCAAGAGCAGAC
This sequence comes from uncultured bacterium, assembly GCA_900313515.1. Lineage (GTDB taxonomy): Bacteria > Vulcanimicrobiota > Xenobia > Xenobiales > Xenobiaceae > Bruticola. The sequence goes on from OMRK01000137.1 coordinate 513, forward strand.
CGGCCGCTCCGCTGACGTGAGGAGTGGCCATAGAGGTGCCACTCTTGAAGTCGTATCCGCCGCCGGGAACCGTTGAGTAAATGTCTTTGCCGGGGGCCGCGATATCCACCGATTTCTCACCATAGCAGGAGAACCAAGCCAAGCTGTCGTTACGGTCGGTGGCCGCTACCGCAATGATATTGGGAAGATCGTAACTGCTCGGATAGTGGGGGTTGACATCGTTATTCTGCGAAGAGTTACCGGCCGCTATAATGTTGAGCATGCCAGAGTTGGCAAAAGCTTCTTTTATAGCCGGGTTGGCCGGGCCGCCGCCCCAGGAATCAGAACTTATGCGGGCACCGTTCCTGGCGGCGTAGTTGATGCCACGAATGATAGAAGCGGCATCGGTACGTCCTTTGTCGTCAAAAATCTTGATCGGCATGACTGTGGCGTGCCAGTTCACGCCCACCACACCCTGGCCGTTGTCACCCTCGGCGGCAATGGTACCGGCACAGTGAGTTCCGTGGGAATGAGCGTCCATAGGATCACCGTTGTCGGCGTTGGCATTGTAACCGTGTACATCGTCGATGACGCCGTTGCCATCGTCGTCTATTCCGTTACCGGGAATTTCGCCAGGATTGGTCCAGATGTTGTTCTTCAAATCGGGGTGGTTGTAATCTACGCCCGTATCTATAACTGCAATGATCGGCCCCTGCCCGTTGGGAAGACCGGTGGTTTTCTGCCAGGCCAAAGTAGCGCCTATATCTGAGCCTTCGTTGCCGTTATCCTGTCCTGTATTGTGCAATCCCCACAGCTTGGGATCCAGATCGTTGGGAATTTTACCCTTCTGAACACCACTAGCACCGCCCTGGCCAGCATCGGCCGCCGAAGCTTCGCTGGGAACCTCGTCCTCCATAGTATAGACGGTGTTGGGTACGGCATATTCAACATCTGGATCTTCCTGCATAGCCGCCATTGCTTGAGCCGTGCTCATTCCCTCTGGCAACTGAATATGGAGCAGGTCGCCCTGAGAACTTTTCATCAGGCCGTGAGGCATATCAAATCTTTCCAGAAGTGTGCCTCCGTACTTTTTGGCAAGATCTACACAGCCCTTCATAAGGGAACCCTTGGTCTTAACTATTACTTGACCGGGCACGTGCTCGCCTAAGTCCTGCTCTATCTGGGCAGCTTTGGCACTGGTGGCTGCTAAAGTTTTTTCTAATTGGGTTTGGGGCTTTATGTCAACCTGATCAGAAACTTCGCGGGGGGTAGCATTCACCGTCTGCTGGGGTTGTATATTTGCCGGCTTTACCGTTGTAGCTTCCGGGCGCAGGCTGGATATTGAAGCGCCGCTTATACTGTTTATCATTCACTAACCTCCCAAGGCCGAATGCTGTTCCCCGTCCATTCTGCACAGCATTTTTGACAATCTCACCCCTACATTATACGGCATGAACTTGTGAATGATATGTAAAAAAAGTTAACTGGCGGAGTCTTAGGCAAAAAAATGTTTCTGATTTAAGCCGAATCAAAAAAAAGCCGCCCCGCCTATACCTGGTAGGCATGGCAGGGCGCCGGGTTGCGCTTAAACTTTGGCCTACTTTTTGGCCTCGTAGGCTGCGATAATTGAATCGTAGTAGTTGAGAACCTGGCGCACGTACTTGCGGCGCTGGGTGTAAGGTCCGTAGAAGAAACTACGTTTGAATCCGTATACTATTATGTCGCGGAGCTGTTTGGGATTAATGTTGAAAGTATTCATAGCCAGCTCAACCTCATCGGTTACGGTGGTGTGACTGACTAAACGGTTATCTGTGCACAGAGTCGCCGATAAATTGTTAGCCAGCATCTTGCCGAAAGCGTGGTTCTCGGGAGAGCCGATGGCCGGATTGGTCTGCAGATTGCTGGTCATGCAAACCTCAATGGTAATGCGGCTGTCGGCAATATGGCGGATCAAGCGCTGGATGTAACGCTGGGGATCGGCCACGCTGGGACCGCACAGCTCGGGCGAGAAGAGATGGTAGCCGTGGCCTATACGGTCGGCGTGCAGATCTGTTATAGCCTGGAAGATGCTCTCCGGTCCGTAGGCCTCTCCGGCATGTACTGTTTTATGCATGAAATTCTTGTGCACGTAGTGATAAGCCGCCTCGTGCTCGCTAGCTGGGTGGCCCGCTTCGGCGCCAGCTAAGTCGAAGCCTACAATGGGAATGTCCTCCTCATCGCGCAGGCGCACTACCGCTCTGGCCAGCTCCAGAGAAGCCATAGAGTAAATTTCTCCCAATGGGGCCTCCCTAAAAACATCCATAAGTTTAGCGTAATAGGGAGAACTTTCCGCCGTGAAGAAGCGCATGGCGCAGGTTATCAGGCCGTAATAAAAAGGCGGTTCGCCGTTTTTTGTTACCGGATCGGAAGCATTGTACTCGTTCTGAGCTTTTTCGAATCCTTTGTTGATGGCCCTAATTACTTCTTCCAAGGAAAAATTGGGACGGATATGCAACTGTGGGGCAAAACGCACTTCAATGTAGCGCACGCCCTCATTTATGTTGTCCCAGGCCAGCTCGTAAGCGGTACGCTCCAGAGCCTCGGCGTCAGTAAGCACGGCGCAAGTGTAATTGAAACCCTGCAGGTACTCCACCAAGCTGTTGTAATGGGAACGGAAAACCAATTCGTTTAATCCCTCTTCCGTGTAAGAGGGAAGCTCTACATGGCGCTCTTTGGCTAAATCGATAAGGGTGCCTAAACGCAATGAACCATCGAGATGTAAGTGCAGATCAGTCTTGGGCAGAGCGCGGATAATCTCTCGAGGTAATGACATATATTTTTATCCTCCGTTTTAGCCCGTGCGTTTCGCTCGGAGAAAGCCCATTCCTCCATAAATAATCCGCATAAATATGAGGAAAACGGTTGGATTGTCCGGGCTGGTGCTCTTTTTGTCCATTGAAATTTTGGATACAAGATTGCACGTAGGAGCCATCATGAATAGGATTAAGACTAGCAACTGTTGGACTAAAATAGCTTTATGCTGCAGGTCGGTAAAAATGTTGCACAAAAACTGTCGTCTTGACATTAGGAATTGTAACAATTAATATTGAGGCACTGCGGGTGTAGAAGTTGTTTTCTCTGTTGCTTCTCCGAGTGGGCTATTTCATTGCTCAGGGGGCCTGCGGAGTTAGGTGGTGAACATGGGTAAAACGGTGCGTAACACTGGGCTATTCTGCGACAACATTAGACAGCTGTCGCGTATTTTGACACGGATTTACAACAACAGGATTCCCAAGGCTACCGTAGAGCGCATGCGCATTTCGGGCGACCGATCCACCTCTTTCAGAGTTGAGGTCAGCGTTCGGATTACTCAGGTAGCTGTGCTTATGGCGTTAAGTGACTTAAGCTGGACGAATGAGGGTGCGACAGCCCAAGGGGTCTCTCAGAGCGAGCTGTCCGATTATCTGCAGGTGGATCCTACTACGATGTGCCGAAATATGCAGATCCTTGTCCAAGAAAACGGCTGGGTTTGTGAACTTCCGTCTGCTTCTAAGCGTGGCAAGTTACTGTCCATCAGTCCACGCGGTTTGGAAGTTTTGAGGGCGTCGTTGCCCGCCATTGAACAGGTTGATGAGGAAATCGCCGCCTTAGTAGGTGATGGGGCGGCTGAAATAAAAAACTTAGTAAAAGCCGCTATGCGCGTCAGGGAACTATTGAAACAAGAAGGAGCTAGCTTGAATTAATTGCTCTGTTCTGGAACATGTGGAATGCTGAAAGCTTTGTGAACGATTGCATAATGCCAATCAGAAAAAATCCCCCTCGGTTATGAAGAGCCGATGGGGATTTGCATTTTTTTACAACAAGCTTCGAGGATTAATTTGAGGTGAAGTTCGCCAGGTTATTCGTCCTCTACAGAGCGCATAGAAGTTACGTCTTGGCGAGTTTGGTCCATAAGCTCTTTGACTTTGGCTTCAGGAATTCCTAAGCTATCGGCCATATCCATCACCATCTTCTTTTCCTGTTTAGCCACAATGCCATCGACCATGGCCATAGCTATGGCTGTCCGCAGGATCTCTTCGCGCTCGTCCATATCGAAGGTATCGGCATCAAAATCGAAATCCTCGGTCGTCGGCGGGGTATTCATCATCATTTGAGCTACTTCAGCCATTTCTGCGTGGCTACATCCCAGCTCGGCCAGAACGCTGCCCATGAACTCACGCTCATGTTCCTCTATTACGCCGTCGGCCCACATCATGTGAACCAAACCCTTAATAAGTGCCCTTTTGTGCTTATCCATGTGAGTATGCCTCCTTTACGGCAGAAAAAGAAGTAGTTCTTTTCTAAACTTGCAAAAGAAAACTCTTGGGCCGACCACACCAACCCTTGGTCCGAAGGTTCTAAATTGTTTACTCAACTTCCTCTCTCTTTGGAGCTTGCCGAAGACGTACAAATAGTGTTGGAAAAATCTTTGTGGACATGTGCAAATTTGCGGGATGGAGCGGCTTAGGTGTAAAATGGCTACGCGGGGATTTACTATTTTTGCCATGAAAAAGGGCAAAGTTGGGAGAAGTTTTTGTCGGTGTAGACTCTAAAAAAGTAGGCTTTGAAGTTTTTTTTGAAATGGGCTCGCGTTTTCTATCGCTTCTGTTTATATTAACTGAATGTGGGTGGGCCTAAAATTCTTTCAGAGGAGGGCGATATTCGTGTTAGATAGATTTTTTAAGACCGGGCTAAGTGCAGGGATGGTGCTGTTTGGCTGCCTTACAGTAATGTTTATGCTTGTTTTTAGCGGTTCGGCACAGGCTGGTAAGCCCACCATATCTGGACTTATCAAGGCCTATAATCCTGGCGGCGGTCGCATGCAGATTCAGCGCGATGATGGCGTCATTAAGAACATCATAATGCGCCCCGGTTGTCAGTTTATGATGAATGGTCAAAAGGTGCCCAGCAGTGCCTTCCGTTTGAAGATGCGCGTTTGTGTGCGCATTTGTGGTTCGGTGGTGGGAGATCCCTTAGAGTGCGATCTGGTGGCCGATTATCAGTCTTCTAAGGATATTGTTGCCCGCCATGCCAACACCCCCAATCCTACCACATCGGGCGGCTTTGCTGGTACCGGCGGCCCGGCAGCCACTCTGGCCAGTGTTTACAATACCAGCATGAACACTATACCCAATATCTCCGGACCTTTGGGGATCGGTGGTAATTTCCCCCAGAACTCATCCTCCCCTATTGGTGATCCAACTATGGCCGCTGTCGGTGTCGATCCTGCCATACAAAATTCACCGCAGGCTGGGGGAAGCTTCGACAATCTAGCCGATCCGGCCAATCCTTATAAGCAGGGAACAGCTGCGCCCGGCGCCGTGCAGCCCATAGGTACGACGGTTGGACCTGGTCAATATCCTGGTGGTGTGCTTCCCGGCAGTGGCAATCCTGCCAATATGGGGACAGCCATAGCTACGGCTAACAATCCTTATAGTGTTAATATTTACGATTCTTCTAATCCGGCTGGACTCAAAAGTACGGCTTCTCTCATAAATACCGATGATGACGAGGAAGAGGAAGATGGAAGCTTTATGCCTGCGCCCAGTGGCCCCTTTTCTATGCAGGTGGTAACTTTCACCGGCAGGGTTATGCGGGCCGATGCCATGACACGCAGCATCACTGTGTTGCCCAATGGGCAGGGACAGCCGGTGCAGGTTACCTTGCACCAGATGGTTGTACCGGTAAACGTTGCCGGGCAGACCGTACAGTTGTCCGACGTGCAGCCCGGTATGGGGATCTCTATTCAAGGCGTGGCCAACAGCGCTGGCATTATCGAAGCGAGGAAGGTTATTGTGGGGCAATAGTTGTGTATGGCTCAAAATGGGGGGATACTCTGCTGGCTACTATCAAGGATAGGGGGAGGCGAAGAAACTTGGTAGGAGCCAGTGAGTATTTAGGGGAAGTTGGAACAATAATCTTGCAAGGATGTCGCGTTAGGTAAAAGTAAGCATGGAATCCACTGTAAAAAATAAGTTTCATTTGGTCTTGTATCTGTTGGGATTGATTGGCCTAGCTGCCCTGTTCTGCTATTTCTTGGGCCAAATACACATGATTGCCAACACTTTGATCGTCTCCATTCTGATTACTTATTTGATTGCACCGGGGGTTCACTATCTTACCGATAAATGGAAATTCCCCAAGCCTCTCTCTATTATTGTTGTCTATATAGCTTTTCTTGGAGCCATAGCCTTCTTTATTGCTTACCTTTGGCCTATTGCTGAATTTGAGTTTCAGCGCTTGACCGGCAATTTGGGAAATATGGGAGACTCCTTAAGTGGTATTTTGGCCAAGTGGGCGACTACGGTACAGGGGGTGCTTCCGACCAGCCTTCAAGGCTATATCGATCCCCAGAAATTTAACAGTCATGAGCTTATAAAATATTTACAGGCCAAGAGTCCGGCCTTCATGCGTAGCACCGCGCCCGGACTGCTTTCCGGTGTGCGCAGTGCGGCTACTATTTTGACCGGTGCTATTTTGGTTCCTCTTCTTGTTTTCTACATTCTTATGGATGCTCGAATTTACAAGGAGAGTTTCATAGGCTGTCTGCCCAAGGCCTGGAGGGCTAATGGAGTAGATCTCCTGCGCCGGGTTGATTATGTCTTGGGGAAGTTTATTCGCGGCCAGCTTATAGTCTGTGTTACTATCGGTTTCTTTGTTGCCGTTGCCTTGTGGCTTTTAGGTATTGATTACGCTATCTTGATAGGCATTTTTTCTGGTGCCATCGACATTATTCCATACGTGGGAGTAGCTTTAAGCTATATTCCTGCTTTTATTGTTGCCCTTATCAATAAAGGGCCCCTGTTCGCTATCGGAGCTGTGGTCGTTTTGCAGGTCGTTCATTGGCTGGAAGGCCATATCATTGTGCCAGCTGTGGTAGGCCATTCGGTCAAGTTGCCTCCTTTAACAGTTATGGTTGCCTTAATTGCTGGAGCCGAGTTGGGCGGTATTATGGGCATGTTGGTGGCTGTGCCTGTGACGGCCATCGGGCGTGTGATTATAGAATTTTACATAGAAAAGAATCCTGCCTTTGGCCCCTTAACTGAAGAGGATATGCGCGAGCCTTCCACCCCTTATCCGGCCGATCCTAACAATATTGTGCCTCCCAGCGAATCGGTAAAGCAGATTATGGGAGAAGTGCGGGGACGTGTAAGATCAAACAAGTTCGTTCGCAATCTTAATGAGATGCGGAAAAAAACTGGACAATTAAAGCAGGAAACCAGTTCTGCGGTTCAAGAGGACGCCCAGGCTACCTCCGAGCCTGCAGCACAGGAAGGCGCAGCTTGTGTCGCACCTACCCATACAGATGAGCCCGAGCAAGATGGGAACAGCGAGGGCAATAAGCCGGAGCCCAAGGCTTGATGCTTGTCTGATTTAAGCAGGGAGCAACGCAGTTTTGCGTTGTAAGCTGCGGTAGCGGGCGGGAGTTGAGTGGAAACAAGACCTGTCGTGGTTACACTGCCTGGTGAGTGAGCGGAAGCTGATTATGGGGAGGGGGGCCGGGGGGCGGCCCGAGGTTAAATGTTATTGGGGGAAGGCACAAGCGGGGTGGGCTGACTTTATTCGTAACCGCATAAGCGGCGGTATTCTCTCACCACATTGTAAACGTAGTTTTGAGTTTCACGATAGGGGGGGATGCCGCCGTACTTTTCTACCGCTCCCGGACCGGCATTGTAGGCCGCCAAAGCCAGGCGTAAGCTTTGGGGAATACTCTCTAGACTGCTAGTTTCGCTGCAACCGTAACTGAGCAGATTTCGTTTTAATATGTAACAGGCGCCGCGGATATTTAGATTGATGTTGTAAGGGTCGCTCGTCTTTACGGCTCGGGCTGTGTCGGGCATGAGCTGACCTAATCCTATGGCTCCCGCCGGAGATATGGCTTGGGGATTGAAACTCGACTCGCAGGCAATTACGGCTGTTACTAGGCGGGGATCCAGAGAGTATTCGTAAGCGTAGTGCAGAAGCGCCAAGACTATGGTTTTGGTTTGCTTATCGGTAAGGTTTGGATTATAGTAGCGCACCGCTTGATAGTAAGAGTTTAGATAGGCCCTCGATTTGTAGGGCTCCTGCAATATGTCCTCCTGAGCCTGCACAGAGTGGGCCAATCCCATCAGACTTGAGGCTAGGCCAAGACAGAACAGGCTACACCAGATCCAGTAGAAGCAGCATTTTACAGCGAGATTACGCCAAAACGGGGAAATGCTTCGCATTAGCCGGATAAAACAGAATCGACCCTGAGCTGTGGTGTTGAAATTAGGTGTAGATTTTAGCAAGGCAGATTCGTTTAAGCTCCTGCAGGTAGAAAACATAAAAAAAACTTCCGCTCGGATCTTTCCTTTAGTTTCCAGGCGCCGGTTAAACTACTTTACGAGCAGTGGAACCTGGAGTTAGAGAAGAGGTCCAGAACGGAAGCTTTTCTTCTATATGGGCTTGTCCTAGCCTTTTACCGCACCCTTGGTGAGACCTTCAACCAGGAATCTCTGCAAGGAGAAGAAGAGTACCATGATGGGTATGGCGCCCAGAATAGAACCTGCGGTGAAAAGGGACCAGTTGGTGGAGAAGTTGCCAGAGATAAAGCTCTGCATGCCCACGGCCAGAGTGTATTTCTGCTCATCAAACATCAAAACGGAGGGGAAAATAAAGTCTCCGTAAGGGCTTATGAAGTTGAATATGGCAACTACCGCCAGTATGGGGGACATAAGCGGCAGGATGATTTTGATGAATGTCTGGGTAGGGGTAGCTCCATCGATCATGGCCGACTCCTCCAGCTCCTTGGGGAGAGCGTCCACGTAACCCTTGATCATCCAGGTGTTGAAGGGAATACCACCGCCTATGTATATGAGTGCTAAACCTACAAGAGAGTTCAGACCGACCACACCGCCAGTCAACTTCCCTAAATACTGCAAAATGGCGAACATAGCCACCATAGCCATAGCGCCGGGGAACATCTGCAGAAGGTTCATGGTCATCAGGCCATTTTTGCGGCCCCAGAACTTAAAGCGAGAGAAAGCGTATCCAGCGAATGCTGTTACCGTTAGGGCTACAACGCTGGAGAAAACGGAAACAAAGACGGTGTTGAGCACCCACTGCACAAAGTAAGTCTCTTCAAAAAGACGCTTATAGTTGCCCAGTGAGAGATCACTTATATTGGGGATAAGGCTGGTGGAAACCATGCTGGCTGAATTTTTGTTGAGCGAGGCAAACAGCACCAAAACCACCGGCATAACCGTTAGGATAACGCAGATCACCAGCACTATGTGGATGATTATTTTTTGAAAGGTTGTCAGCTTCCTTAACATTCCGATTCCTCTTCACAATCTTTACAAAGCAGCTCCTGCCCCACCTTGTGAGGGCAGGCTCTGTAAGCTAGTCGGCATCATCGAAGGCACCGGTAAGCTTAAAGTTTATACCGGAAAGGGTGGCTACGATAATAAAGATGAAGATAGCGTAAGCGCAGGCCAGGCCGTACTGATAAGAGTTAAAAGCCAGCTTGTAGGAATAAGTTATTAAAATGTCGGTAGCACCGGCATCGCTTCCCGGAACTGGCGGTCCGCCGGAGGTTAAGAGGTATATGGCGGTAAATTGATTGAAGTTTAAGGCAAAGCTGGAGATGACCACTGGCAGAAGCGAAGAACGCAACAGGGGGAGGGTTAGGGTCCAAAACTGTTTCATCGGCGAGGCACCGTCAACTTCAGCTGCCTCGTAAACATCACTGGGAATAGACTGCAGAGAACCTAAGCAGACAGTGAGCTGGAAGGGGAAGGCCAGCCAGACATTTACCATCAAAACGGCTATATGGGACCAGCCCGCCTGGCTAAGCCAGGGAATGTGCTGACTGGTGCAACCGGTCACGGCCAGGATGATCTTTTCCAATCCTAAGTTGCTTAAGATGACGTTAAATGCGCCGTATTCGGAATTCAACAGGCCTTGCCACATCATAACGGAGATGAAGGCGGGAATGGCCCAGGGCAGGATGAGCAGTGTCCTATAGAACGAGCTGCCCTTAATATCTTGCTTGTTGAGAAGTATCGCTAAAAACAGACCTATGCACAGGGCAAAGAAGACCGAACCACCAGCCCAGATCATCGTCCATCCGAAAACGCGCAGGAAGGTCCAGGTTTCCGGTCCGTTCAGGATCTTGCCGAAGTTGCGGAACCATACCCAATCGAAATGGTTGTAATGGTAGAGAGAGTAGTTCGTAAAAGCTAAGTAAACCGAATAAAGGTTAGGCAGCAGACTCAGAACTACCATCAATATGACTGCTGGAGTCAGATATATATAGGGGAGCAGCTTAGAATTCTTGGTCATATCTCCAACCTCTATTCCAACATTAGTTCTATTTTCTTGACTATGCGATCATGTGTAGTCCTGAGCTCAGGAGCAGGCTGCACTCGCCCGGTGATTATGAGCTCCAGGCTCTGTCGCAAAGGATCCCACAATTGAGCTACTGCTGGGTGTGAAGGCATAGGAACGCCATCCTCGCACACTTTGGCAAAAGCCATCGTGTCGGCATCGTCGGCACACATCTTTAAGGCTCCTTTGGTGACGGGAGGACGTCCGGAAGCCTTGCTCATCTCTGTCATGTTCTCGTCGTTGGTTAAGTAGGCGATCAGTTTAGCGGCCTCTGAAGAGCGTTCTGAGTATTTGTTAAGCATAAGACCCTGAAGGCCCAACAAGGGCTTGGGGCGCTGGCCGGAGGCGGTGAGCGGGAAAGGATCTATGGCGTAGTGGACTCCACTGTTCTTCACACCTTGCAAAAACCACGGCCCTTCTATAATGACGGCCGCCCGATTCTCTCGCGGATTCTTCTCCACAAACAGGCTCTTGGAGAGATCTTCGGTAGCACCTTCACCAATCAACTGATATTTCTGAGTGAGATCGCGCAGGAATTCCGCACCCAAAATTGCGCCTTCATTGTCTATTCCTATGTCGGTAGGATTGTAATTACCCGATTTGTCCTTACCTAAGAGATAGCCGCCATCAGCCATAATGAAAGGGGCTGCAAAATAGCACTGCTTGCTCTCGAAATAGAAACCCTTGATTCTGTTGTTCGAGTCTTTCTGAATCTTTTGAGCTTCCTCGATCAGTTCATCCAAAGTCTCTGGACGTTTGGGCATAAGATCGGTGTTGCGGAACAGAGCCAAGCACTCCATGCACAACGGAGCCATGTAAACCTGATTGTTAAACCTGGCTGCTTCCAAGGAAACCGGTACAAATCGGCTTTCATCTATGGTCCCTTGAGGAATGGGAGCTAAGAGATCGGCCACGCAAAGGTTGCCAATCCAGTCATGCGGTCCCACCAGAATGTCTGGCCCGAGCCCAGCGGGGGCAGCGATGAGAAACTTGTTGTTAAGGTTACTGAAGGGAACTTTCAGCAGTTCCACCTTGATGCCGGTTTCCTCTTCGAAGCGCTTACACTGGCTAACTAGGGTTGGAAACTCGGTATCCATGCCAGACCAAACCAAAAGTGGCTTAGGCCCCTCTGCCTTTTGAGTGCATCCCACGCAGATGACACTGAACAGTAATATCAACACTGAGAAAAAACACAAACGACGCATAGCCTGAAGAGATTCTGCCTAAATAACTTACTTCCCCCTTGCAAAGGTAGTCTAAATCGGTAATTAAATCAAAAGAATAGGTAGTTCACTCTTCCCGCTTATCCTAGCTGGAGCTTCTCTGTTAGCTATAGCAGGAGCCGTCCTGCTGATTGCGAAGGCTTCGAGGATCTTGAAGATGGCTCGTTTGCGGGGGTCTCGGGGTGCTTCTGCGGGCTTCTCTGGGGCACGTAGGGCTGCCTGGCCAGATGGAAAGATATAAAAGTAGCCTCGGGGAGAATTTTCAGCGCCTGTGGATGCTTGGAATTGGAAGCACTCAAAGCAGGAATTAGCGAAACTCTTTTGCGGTTTGGATATTCTACCTGCATATATTTGTTAGTGAAAGAGAAAGGTCAAGATGGCTAAGTTTAATCACAAGAATTTGTTCAACTTTACTGCCTTTGCGGCGCTGACCAGTGTTGGCTTGGGGCTGGCTGTGGCCGGGTGTAGCAATGGTAGCGATTCTCCCAGTGCCTTTGACAGAGCCGCAGGCACCGTTACCTACAATTATACCAAGCTTTATGAACAGCAAGGGGCCAACAACAAGATTTGCGCCAAGAACTACCTACCTAATCAGGCCGTTAAGGCAACCTTCACTTTCACCAGCGCTTCCCACGAGTATATACACGTCGATGATAGCATTACCATCGGTGAGATGACTGAAGAAGAGTGCTACTGGAATGAAGGTGTTCCTAAGAGTGTGGAAATTACCGGTGTTCCCATCACCGCAAAAACCGTTTCCGTAGTCTATTACGATGCCTCTGATGACGTAGTAGGCTTCGGTGTAGACACTCTGAATTGGCAGGGCGATATATCCTCTCCCAAGAAGGAAGCCGTCGTTGATGATCCCGACTTCACCTATGCCGACAGTGGATCGATGGGTGCGCCAACTGTAATGCAGTATCCCAACCATATAGACAAGGGTGAGTTCACCTGGGTTAAGCTTATGGCCCCATATACTCGCGCCGACGGTACCGAGACGGCCTTCGATCTTAGCCATTTCGCCGGCTACGATCTTAAAGATGCCAACTATGTGGAGAAGGCCAGGTATGCTGCGAGTCGTCCTGTTGATAGCAAGGGATTTACTCCTGGATACTTCAAGGGATTGCGGTACGGTATTCAGCCAGTAGACGTAATCTTTACGGGAATTGGTCCGAATGCAGCCCCTGTTACGCTTCCAACATCAATTTACGTTACCGATGCTGAACTTGTTGGAATGACTCTTACTGCTGTTGACGGTCGCACCACGGTGGCCGTTCCAGATGAGACTATGGGTGAAACTGTAGTTAAGGTTGATGGTTCGGAAGTACCCTTCTACTATGCTCTGTTTGCCGTTGAGGGGAATTACGTCTCTGAGAATGGTAATCCCTCATTCAACACCAGCAGTATGGAAACCAAGGTAGACTGGAGTCTCAGCAATACCACCGATTTCTCTGGTGTTGTAGATGGCCTGGGCCGTTACCGGGTTGAGGCTAAGAATTCTAGTAGTGTTGCCACCGCCACTGTTACAGCTAAGTCTGGTGAAGTTGATGGTAGCATAGATGTTAAGTCGTTGCCTGCCAAGGCTAAACTTGCCATCGATTTGGATAACAGCGATCTCGCCCAGGGTGAAACCGTGCGTGGTTCTGTTGTGGGGAATTTCTCGGTTACCACTGAGAGTGGCACCCAGGAGACGGCCGATGTCGATCTTACCGCTTCAGCATCTTTGGTTGTTGAGTCGTCTGTTGAGAATCCCTCAGGAACCGCTGGTGATCCTGATGTTTCCGTGAATGGAAATCAGCTGGTTTTAGATTCTACAAATGATGCGGTCGGAGATGTTGTCACAATTTCCGCTTCCTACGAAGGGGACAAGGCCACTATTACAGCCGATCCCGTGGAGATCAAGATAGTTTCTGGAGAGGATCCTGAAGAGCCTTCCGATGAGGCTTCTGAGGGTGAATAAAGATAGTTAAGGGGGACAGGCCCGGCGGCTGCCTGTAGTTACGGTAGCATGCAGGGCCTGTTCCGTTTTTATTAGGGGGGATGAGGAGAGTTTTGGCTTTGAAGACTAAGCGTTTTGCCTGTTCTCTAACGGTGTTTGTGTTTATTCTGAGCCTGTGTGCCTTTTTAAGCGCCTGTAGCAAAGACGACGAGATCAATAGTCCCACGCGCGCTTCCATAGAGATCTCTCACGAACTTACCGATTCTAAGTCCGTCGGTGCGCGTTCGTTAGGATCTGATGTCAAATACATAATGTATTACTGCTACAATGTGCAGGGGTTGCGCACCTTTGGACCTACCTCCCGTCAGAGAGCCCACAAGGTGCTTTTGCAGGCGGTTCCTTTGCAGTCTACCTCTATCGGCATGTTCTATTACAACAGTAATGATGAGCTGATAGGTTTCTACAGCCAGCCTACCGAGCTTAAGGCGGGTGAAACTTACGAAATAAATAATCCCGAGTGGGAAGATATCGACAGTGTTAGCAGTCTTGAGGGATTGGATATCGCCCAAGACGATGGTACGCGTGTTCATAAAGGCAATCAGGCTTATTTTTATGCTATGGGTAGGTTTAAAAGAGATGATAATCGTACTTATCTCATAAATCTTACCGATTTTTGTACTTGGAGCAGCAGCGATACTAACGTTTTGGATACCAAGGATAGCGAGGGTAATGAGGCCTCCCATAAGGGGCAATTCTACGCTCTCAATACCGGTAAAGCCTCAATTAAGGCCACTCTTCAGAACATGTCCAGCGTTAGTGATGAAATAGAAGCTGAAGTTACCGACGCTTTCGTGACTTCTGTGGCTTTGCAGTCCAAGAGTCTAACTCTCCCGATCAGTTTGCCTTATGCGCTCAATCCCTTGACCGCCACTTGGTCTGATGGCAAAACAACCGATGTTAGTTTGTCTGCTGATTGGAGATCTTCAGATACTGATCGTGTTTTAGTTAGTGCCGGAGCTATCTTCCCCAAGAATAAACATACCGAGGGTGAGGAGGCCACCTTAATTTCGGCTTCTTATGATACAGTAAATGCCGACGGCGAAGCCGTATCGTTGTTAGACTCCTGCAGTGTTACTGTTGTTGATGGTAATCTTACTGGTATCCGTTTAGAGGTGGAGCCTTTAGATCTCAGTGTAGGCAGCCTGGCCGATGTTTCAGTTTACGGTATTTACTCTGTAAGCGGTAGTACTGCCGAGTTCGAGATTGACGATCGTTATAAGTTGGTCTCATCCGATACCGCCGTGTTGGAAGTTGGTATTGATGATGAGGTGGTGGCTAAAGCTGAGGGTACGGCTATTCTTACCGTAACTAGCACCGAAGACAGCTCTCTGACCGACTCTGTTACCGTTTCTGTTTCAGACGGTGAAGGAGCGGATTCTGGGGAATCTGGAGATGAACCATCGGCCGATGCTTCCGAGGAGCCTTCTGTAGAAGCTTCTGAAAATTAAGAAGGGTGTGAGTTAGTTTATCTAGACAAAGGAAAAAGCTCCGGTTCCTTTCTTGAAAGTGCCGGAGCTTTTTTGTGTAGCGCGTTTGTTCTAAACCTTATGGCAGAACCTAGACTAGGGCTTCACGTTGTGGGTTACTCCAATGGTCCGAATTAGGTTTCTGTGGAAGAGTAAAAGATTACCTACAGACGGATACAGGTTCGGTGGGAGCCTCCACGCCTAGCTCTTTACTTAAACGCTCAAATATGGCTTGCAGGGCCTCGCACATAATAGTTGGGCTGTCGGGGCTGCCGCTAAGCTGCCTTTCCCAGGCGCAGCCGCCTCGGCAGAAATGGAACCACTTACATTTGGTGCAAGCTGGTGGCACTTGAGCCCATTGCCTGAAGAATTCTATGGCTTTTTCCGAGGTCATAAGCTCTTTTAAAGAGTGCTCATGGATATTACCCAGGCGCACCTCGGGAATAGACGAGAACTCGTCGCAAGGATAAACATCACCATTGTGGTCAAAACCGACAAAGTGAGAGCAACGCCCCTCCAATTTGCAGTAGTGAGGAGTCTTGCCGGCCAGTTTTCGGGCCGTTTCTGAAAGCAGACGCACCTTAAAGTTCGGGTTCTCCAAGGTTAGCCAGCGATCGAGCACGCGCATTATGAATTCTTTAAATTGATGGCCGTCTACTTCCACCTCAAACTTGCCCTGATGGTAGCGAGTAGATGGTACAAAATCCATTTCTTTAAAGCCTTGGGCTTCAAACCACTCCACCAGCTCTTCGGGATGGAGCAAAGCCTCCGGTGTAGCCACTGCCGATACGCGCGGATTTATGCCAACCTTGCGCAGGTTTTCGATACCGCGCATTACCAATTCAAAGCTGCCTTGAGCAGCTTTGCCCAAAGCGCAACGCTGGGGCCTCTGCTTATCGTGTAACCACTGAGGGCCATCTAAGCTCACAGTAACAGCAAAGCGGCGCTCTGCCAGAAAATTGGCCCATTGCTCATCTACAAGGCTTCCGTTGGTCTGCATACCATGATAGACGGTGCGTCCGGCGAAATACTTATCCACAAGTTCCATGGCCTGCTTAAAACGTTTTAAGCCATAGAGAGTTGGTTCGCCGCCAAACCACAAAAGATGGATGGTGCCCCGGGTATTGGAGGCTACTTCCTGCAGAGCTTTTTCTAGTGTAGCCTGATCCATAAAAAAACCAGAGCCCAGCTTATCTTCCTCGTAGCAGTACTTACAGGCGAGGTTGCAGGACTCGGTTAATTTAAAGACCGGCCTTAATTGGCCGCCAATCACGCTTTAACCCAGCATACGCAGTCTTTTTCTTCGGGGTCGGCGTTAACGGCCGCTGCCAGTACTGCATTAACTTCTTTATTCTCGGTCATGTTAGTTAATTCTCCTTTTTTGGGGGGCACCAATGAGACAGGTTCCTGTTTTTGAACACCACCTGCTTACTCACACCCGCCAGTTTTGTCTCTGCTCAAGGCAGAGGCGCCTCGCCCTTCGCTCTGCAGGTATACTGCTCCTGCACTGGTTCAAGGTGGCAGCCGTCCTTTGCAAAAGTTGGTGCACGGCCAGCAATCAGTTCCCTATCGGGCTACCAGTATTAAAACAACGCCCTGGAAAATAGGCTTTTTAGAAGGTAATGAGCGTAGGCAAACTTCCTTTGTTGCGGGTGGCGTTGGAACAGAGCACGGGGTAGGCCAGCTTGACCACCTGGAACAGATCTCCCTGCGTATTTTCCAGGTTGTAAAGGAAAACATCGGTTAAGCTGTCTTGGGTAGACGCGCTGGAGGAGGGAGTGGCTTCCATCCCGGAAATCAAGGCGGTAAAGTAACGATTATCTAACTGCCTAGGAAACTTGGGCAGTTCGCCGGTGATAGCATCAAAGCTTCCATCTCTTACAGTTCTGTCGATATCACCAATTAACAAAAGTCTGGAGCCTGGCAAACTCTTGTGGAAGTTGCTAAGACACTGCTGATCGATTCCTTTACTGTAAGCTGTAGCACTGTCGCTGCAAAGGAAAGAAAACTGGTTGCGACCAGTCAGGCAATTACCGATGAAGTAGACCGCTACCAGATCAGAAGGGGTCGCACTGGAAGCTATGCTGTCCAGGGCCTTTTGGACATTATCACGGGTTGCCTCTGTTCCGGAGAGAGTCTTGACGCTAAAGCCGCGTTCCAGGAAGGCCTTGCGCACCTGCATAGCTTTGTTGCTATTCTGAACACTTACAGTGGAATAATCCGGGCCAATTATAAGAACTCGGGTTTTGGCTCCTTGACTGGGCGGGGCCGCGTAAATAGTTACATTTTTCTGTAACTTGCGCCCTTCCAGATCGGAGGTTTCTATTTTCAAATCGTTGCTGCCCTGCTTAAGATCCACATAAAGATCGATTTCCAGATTTTTACTTTCCAGGCCTAAAGGGCTACTCCAGAGTTTATCACCATTTAGGGTTAAATCGGCGCGCAGTATTCCAGCCGGGGCATCGATTACGCCGCGTAAGGGCACATTCTTGGAGGAAGCCACCCTGTTTCCCAGTGGCTCTACAATGTTTATAAATGGGCAACGATCATCTTTGGCTATCTGGATGGTAAAGTTTTTGCTCACCAATTGCCTATTGGCTCGGAGGCCGTAAATAGATTCGCGGCAGTCTAAAACAATTTCCAGGGACAACTTATCGCCGTTGAGCTCTACGTTTTTGATGGAATTGACGGATGTATAGGAAATAAAATTTGGGGAAGGCAGTTGTAGACGTTCGTAGACATCGGGCGCTGTGCTCATGGCTTGGAATGAACTTAAAGGGTAGAGGGCGCCTATGAGACGCTGACCGCGCTTGATCTCCAGGCCGGAGTTTTGATCTAGGTAAATGCATTCGGCAACTTTGTCGCCATCGAAATCACCTCTGTAAAGGAGGCGCGGATTAGCTCTTTCGATATTGGATTTGTAGCTGAGCCACGAATCGTTGGAAACATTTACAGAAACCTTGCCTTCCTGCGGTTGTTCACGGAAAAATCTGCTGCGGGAGAGCCAGTTAAGATACTGGCAGTTCCCCGCCTGCAAATCCCAACTCAGGCTATCTTTTGGAGATTGGTCGGTCGGTACGCTGCGGGCAACCTTGTAGAGAGCCTCCAGTTCGGCAATTTCGTAGGCTTCATTTTTGGCTCTCTCGCTGTCAGCTTCTTTGTCGCCCTCCGCAGATTTATTCCATAAGGCCTGGGCAGAAAACTCTACGCGGTTGCGATTTATGTCTACAGAAGCCGTAGGAGCGGGGTTGGGCTCGGCCGCTGAGGGGCCTGCTTCTTCACCGTAAACGGCATTGCCTATGTAAAACGTTCCAAAAACGGGAGCCAGCAGCAAAGCAGCTGTGAAAGGGCTAATTTTCAAAGTTATAACCTTCTTTGCAAAATTTTTCTTATAAGGAGCCGACAACGGCCTTCAGCAGACGTCCCAAATTCTGTTCAGCCTGCTCAGCTGTCTGAAGGACCGCTTCATGGGTGGCCGCCTTGGGCTGTTCCGCCTGGCTGTTGGGAGCTAGACTGTCCTGCTTTTCGATTGCGGGCTGGTCAGCTTGTTCATTATCCTCTAGGCCAACTGGAGCTGAAGTGGGAATGTCGGCCGGAACATCGGTTACGCAAGAAATGCCCAGAACCTGGAGGCCGCAGTGGACGGCGACAATAACCTCAGGTACAGTTGACATACCCACTACATCGGCTCCCATGTTGCGCAACATTCCACGTTCCGCTGGAGTTTCGTAGGAGGGGCCGCTCATGGCAGCGTAGACGCCCTCACGCAGGTTGATGTTCAGCTTTTCTGCCTCCTGCAAGGCTAGCTTACGTAACTTTTCGGTGTAAGCCGAGTTCATATCGAAGAAGCGGGGGCCGAACTTGGCTTCATTGAGGCCTACCAGCGGATTGACCCCCAGCATGTTGATATGATCCTTAATTAAAACTAACTCACCCAGGTGATGACCGGGACTCACCGCGCCGGAGGCGTTGGTTACTATAAGAGTTTTTACTCCCAAGAGCTTCATTACCCGCACGGGAAAGGTGACATTGCGCACGTCATAGCCCTCGTAGCAGTGGACGCGCCCCTGCATGACAACTACGTCACGACCCTCCAGGCGGCCAAAGACCAGAAGGCCCGCGTGACCTTCGGCGGTGGAAATGGCAAATCCGGGAATATCCTTGTAGGGAATAACCTGCTTGTTTTGGAGCAGATCGACCAGATCGCCTAGGCCTGAACCTAAGATGATGGCTACCTCTGGCTTAACCTTTACCTGGGCACGGATCTTAGCTGCAGCTTCCTGGGCCATAGCGTAGGGCTCCTGTTGCACTCGGAGTAGATTCGCCTGACAAGTTGCCTGAGGAGATGGTTGCGGCTGGGAGAGGCCGGGAAGCGACAGTCCAGCGACCACGACGGCTACAGCTGTTCCTAACTTTATCCAATTTTTTATGCTCATCACCG
>OMRK01000106.1 GCA_900313515.1 uncultured bacterium
AAGCTGGTGAGCAGGAAGCGCAGGGCGTGGGCACAGCATTCGTACATGAGGGTTCCTGGCATAACCATGTCATCGACGAAATGGCATGTCAAATACCAATCATCGGGATGAACGTCGGCTTCGGCTATAACTAGGCCCAAGCCCCAGCGGCCGCCGTTAGGATCGCAGAGAGGAATGCGGTGGATCAGACGCAGCAGACCGCTCGGCAAACTGACTGGATTGTTCAGTGGCAAGCCAGCAAAGGCGGCGCCAAAGCATGCCGTCAGATCTCCCCGGCGCAAAGCTGCTACTTGTTCAAGGTTGTATGAAGAACTCTCCAGCTTAACCCAGGGATGGGGATCGGGGCAACTACGTCCTTGTTTAGGACGCAGATCCTCTTCGGTTAGGACTAGGCCGCCGTTGTTGCGGATTTCCTCGTGGGTGAAGAAGCCTGCGCAGCCGTTGCGCATTGTTAAGAAAGTCTGACCGGCTATGTCGGCTTCGTATTCGAAGAAGAAGAGCCAGATATCGCCTTGGTTTATGAAGCGCTTGATATGTATGTCGTAGTGGATAGTTTCACCAGGCCGGGGCAGGCCACGGTGGAAGATGACATTGGCGTCCAGAAGGCGATAAACGCGCTTACCCTGGGCCTTAAAGTCTATTCCCAACCAACTGCAGAGGAAAAGATCGGCCTGACCGGCTTCTACCGATATGAACACAGGGGCTCTATCGTTGTCCAAGTACCACATACCGGGAATCACGTCGTGTTCGGTAACTACGCGCCCAGTGCCCAGAGAGAGTGGCTCGCCTTCTATGCTCAAGATGCGGTCAACCAGCATCAAAGGTTCATCGGGTAGGCGGACTCGCGTGGAATAATTATCGATGGGGGCAAATTTTTGCCCCAAAACGTTGCCAATTTTACCGGTGGCAAATTCCAAGCAACCGCGGCGATCGAGGAAGACCTTTTGATTGGGCGGCGCCAGGGACGGTTTGCTGCCGCTTAAGAACCCGTCCATGGTGGTTATGTCCAGACCGTGGAGTTTATGGGTGTAACTGTGGTGCTGGTTTGAGGGGGCGGCGGTAATGGGGAAGGCCCGGGTGGGCTTAGCTGTTGCCGAGTCTGGTTGGAGCGATACTGGAGCGGAGTTAGTTGTGGCCAGGGTGGGGGTGGTCACCACTGGAGCGGAGCCTAACATTTGGGGAACAACCGCGGCGGACATGGTAGCCCCGGGGAAGGTGGCGCTCGGCTCGAAAGTTTTGGCAACATCCTTGGCGAGCGGCACTGCCTGAGCTGGCTGCGTTTCTTGAGATGTAGTTGCAACTGTAAGCCAACCGTTGGCGTAAGCTTGATTCACTAATCGGGTTTGGCTGGTTAGGAGAGCCTGCGTGGACTGAGTGCTTTGCCGGACAAATTCCAGCCATTTGGCATGGTTTGCCTGTGAATTGTGCGATATGGAGACCAAAAGGTTGGCCAACTGTTCCATCGGCACGGAAGCGGCCTCTTGGATTGGGAGTGGAGCTGCTGCAGCGGGTTGGTTGAGCGGAGGCTGGGCGGAGGTAGCTGGCTCCTGGATTGGAGTAGCCACGAACGGAGTGGCCGGGGCCTGGTTTGAAATTGCCGGTGTTGTCTGGGAGTTAGGCGCTTTTTCTGGTGTGGGAGGGGCAATCGTGGCGCTAGCCAGGGGCGCAGACTTTTCAGAAGAGGCCTGCACTGAGGTTGATCCTGGGTTGGGGGCTTGGCTGGGAATGTGCTTGGGCAAAGGTGGGGCAAAGGGTTTCCGGCCCAGGGGTACTTTAATTAAACGGGATGTTGAAACGGCGGGTTCAGAAATGGACATTACCTCCCAAAGCTTGTTCAGATCGGGACGCAGGCCCTGACTTATGGCAGCCGCCAGGAGGCCCTCCAGAGAGAGCAGTTCATTCTTTCCGCGAGTGCTAAGACTGACAGCCATGTGGGGCTTGTCGGCCAAAATACTGTTGATCATGCGCGTGCATGAGGCACCGGGCCCCATCTCCAAGAAGATGCGCACTCCATCCTGCCAAGCTTGGCGGATAGTCTTGGTGAAATCGAAACCAAAGCGCCCATGAGCCACTATAGAATCGGCGATGCGTTCGGAAGTTAAGTTGTATTTGCAATGATAACGGCCACTGTAGAAGTCTATACCTACCGGTGGGCGGCAAGGCAGATGATGCATATCCCAATATTCTTGATAGACCGGATCGAGGCAGTCACAGTGAACTGTATCTACACCACTTACACTGATTATTCTAACTCCGAGCTCTTGGGCCAGAGCTTCTAAGGCTTCCGGGGTGCCGCCTACTACACATTCATTATCTGTGTTGATGATGAGCAGGCGTAGTTTGGGAATATGCTCCATGGCTTTGCGTACGGCCTGGGCCGGCTGGCGCATGAGACCCACTCTCCATTCGAAGGGCTGGGAATCGGGAATATTCCAAGCTTTTCTGGCTGCCAAACATTGACCGGATAGTTTATTGCGGAAAAGCTCGGAGCCTTCCATACGTTTAAACATAAGATCTGGATCGGTCCAGGCGCCTAAAGAGAAGAGCGCCGAAGATTCGCCCAGGCTGTAACCTATGGCTGCCTGAGGTTCCAAGCCTATGTGGCGCACGACAGCTGTGGTGAGCATGCCAAAACTTACCTGGCTGAACATCATTTTATGGGTATCATCGGCCAAGCTTTGCATAGCCTCATGCTGCCAGCCGTCCTCCCAACTGACTCGGTAGGGCTGGTTCCACTTGACCATAAACTCCTGGGACATGTAAAGAAGCCGGCGGTCAAACTCCCGCATGATAGACGGGAAGTACAGAGCCAGTTCACGCCCCAGTCCCAAGAAATTGGCACCGGAGCCAGGGTAGACAAAGGCGGTCTTGCCCTTAGAAGCCAAGGGATCGGGCGAGTAATAGACGGAATGAGAGGCCAGCTCCTCCTGAGCGTGCTGAGCTAGATGTTCTAAGGCCAAATTCAGGCGGCTGGTGAACTCTTCAGATACATTTGGCGCAGACAAATCAACAGTGAAAGCCAAAGCCAGCTTATCCTGAGGATTCTGCTCCGCTTGCCAGGTCCGACTGAGGCTTAGCAGGTGCCGCTCAGTTACCGGTTCTGCTAAAGTCTGCAGCTTTTGCAGACGTTCACGTAGCAGTTCGGCTGTGGGAGCATAGGTAACAAAGAGAGTGGCAGATACCGGCAAAATGGAGGGCTCTACATTTTCATCTGCTGTAGTTGGGACTTCTTTGAGGATTACTGTGTTGAACTGATTGGGATACGAATGGGCAACGATTGCAGCGCAGCGCCCTCCCAAGGCCCGGTCGCGGAACCAGAATGAGGGTTTTTTAGGCACAAAGAAGCGGGTGTCTTTCCAGTCATGTCCCTTATTCCAGGGTTGGGTGAAATCGGGCTGAGGTGATAGGATCAGGCGATCTAGGCTTAAGGCCGTCTTCACCACTGAGGCTAGGCCGCAGGCCGCACCACAGTGACCGGTCAGCGCGGTGAGAGAACCTACAGCTAGAGGCTCCTGGCCAGCTTCCAAAACATTGCGCAGACTCTTCAGAACTTTAGTTGGACCGCTTTGTAACCAATTTTGTCCCGCTAGTTCCAGGCTACTGATATGGGCTGGACTGACTTGAGCTGCTTCGCAACTGGATTGTAGAGCCTGGCTTAAGCTGGTATTTTGGCCTAAGGCTTCCACCTGGCAGTAAATATGATCGCCATCGCGCTCGGCTTCGCTCAGGCGTTTAAGAACTAGGCAACAAGCGCCTTCACCCAGGGGCATATCTCCATCACGCTGGGAGATGAAAGAGCGAACATCACCGCTTAGATCGATAGCTCCCACCAAAACCAGATCGGAACGATGCGAACGCAGAGCATTAATGCCCAACTGCAAAGCTTCTAAGCCGGAAGCTTCCTGGGCAGATACTGCAAAGGAGCAACCGCCGAACTGGAATTCACGGGCTAGGCGGCTGGCGGCAATGCTACCGAGAGCCCCCATGGTTCGGGTGGCATCCAGAGGAGTGGAGATTTCCGCCTTGAGATTTTCAATCCAGTTCTGGCTCTCTTCCTTACTTAAACCTAAATTTTGAGCCCAGTGCTGGGCTTTTTCCTCTAAGCGCCAGCGCAGGCCGAAATTGGTAGAATTTAGATCCAGGGAAATACCTACAAAGGCACTTGCTTGTGGGCGTTTACCTCGCAGAGGTTGCTTAGCATCCTGCATGGCCTGGGCGGCTGTATCTAAGAGCAGGGATTGCTGGGGCAAAATATTGGGAATATCGGTGGGTGGTACATGGAACTTGCCGATAGGTATCTCGGCGGACTCTATATAGGCATTGGGGCAACCTTCAAACACTGCCTTTTTAGTGGAGTTAGTTGCAGCTAAGTTTGCGGCGAAGTCCGTGTCAGTGATTGCAGCGGAGTTAGGGTCGGAGGAGGTGTGGGAATCTATTTGAGTGGGGGACTCGGAAGCTGTTTGGGGGTGGGCACCAGAGGTAGCTTGGGCCAACAGGGGTGAGGAGTTTTCCAAGCCCTGCCAGCGGTTGGATGGCAGTTCTTTATGCAGGATGGAAGTACCGTTGAAAACAGCATTCGTAAACTCTTCCAAAGTTTTAAGGCGGCCCAGTTGGCAGGACAGGCCAATAATAGCTATGGGTTCTGTATCTTCAGAGTCTGGGATGGCGGCTGGAGAGGATGTGGCTATGTCGCAGGAATCAAGATTTGTACAGGTACGAGCGGGGTTGGCCGTAGTGCTGGTTGGAGCGTTGGCATCGGTTGAGGTGGTGACGGAGAGGGGAGCTTCCTCCAAAATAAGGTGGGCATTGATTCCACCAAAACCAAAGCCGCTTACGGCTGCTCGGCGAGGCGCCCCTTCTTGGGCTGGCCAGGGTACTGAGGTGCTAGTAATGCGGAAATGGCTCGTCTCCAAGGGCAAATTAGAGTCTTTAAAGTTAACCTGGGGAGTAATAAGGCCATGCTGGAGGTTCAAAAGAACCCTGATCAACCCAGCGGCACCGGCCGCCGTCAAGAGGTGGCCAACCATTGATTTTACCGAGCGCAACTGACAGGTGGCCTCTGCTGGAGCCTCTTGCCAGAGAGTTTGGAGACTGTTAAATTCCACCTTATCGCCCACGGGGGTACCGGTGCCGTGGCACTCGATAAGTTGGACATCCCAAGGATTGAGGCCGCTCCGTTGGTAAGCTTCTTTAAGGCAACGTAGCTGGCCCTCGCTGGAGGGAGCTACCAGGCTACCTTCAATATCGTTGGACAGGCCTACCGCTTTGATTACTCCGTAAATGTGATCACCCTGATCGACGGCATCTTCCAGACGCTTGAGAACAACCATGCCGCAGCCTTCGCCAACCATCAGGCCGTCGGCGCGGGTGTCGAAAGGAGCGCACAAACCTGAGGCTGAGAGGGCCCGCAAGGCGGAAAAGCCCATCTGAGTGTACAGGCAATCGGGACGGGAAATGCCACCGGCCAGCATGGCATCGGCCCTGTGTTCTCTAAGCTCAGCACAGGCCAGCTCAACGGCCACCAGGGAGCTGGCGCAGGCGGCATCCAGAGTATATCCGCCCAGCTCCAAGCCTAGTCTCTGAGCGATCATCTGCGCCGGCAGACCTACTGGAGAGGCATTCCAGGCCAGAGCCTCCTGCGGAGCAGAAAGTGTAGTTGCATTTTCCGGCTTTAAGCGGGAGCGTAGTTCTTGCGGCAGACGTTCGACTAGGCGCAGAGTAAAGTCAGTGCTCAGTAGATCCTCGCTCAGTTGTGAGGTGGTATCCGTGGGCAGGGCAATGGCTGCCATTATAATGCCAGTTTTAGCTAGGTGTAGATCGTTGCGAGTGTCAGCCAGAGCCTGGCGGGCCGTATGCAGGCTCAAGGGGAAGATCGGATCTAGTCCGGCAGGCAACCCTTCTTCCTGGGGAGCAGGAACATTGTCTAAATAATAGCCGCGCAAGCTGCGAACTTTGTCGGGCTGTGGCGCGGAGCTCACATAGTTTTGGGAGGTGACAGGCCAGCGCTTATCGGGCACCACTCTGGAGAGATCTTTGCCTGCTTTAAGGCGTTCCCAATATTCTGAGGTGTTGGTGGCTCCGGGTAAATGGAGCCCTATACCTACTATGGCTATATCTGTGTTTTTATTATTTAACATGTTTGCTCTCAAAAAATCTGCCACTGCGAATCTTTTAAACCGCAATGGCAAGGACGGGACGATGCGTAAACGTTCTGCTACTTGAACCGCCGCACATCGATGAGGTATGTGCGATTTTTTCAAGTTTGTAGAACTAATTACACACCATCAAAACAAGCTAAAAGAGGGTGCTCACGTGGCTCACACCGGAGCTTCTCCCTTAAGCCTACAGGTGGTTGTAGCGGAATGAATCCAGTAGGCTGGAACTCATAACCCAGTGGACATCGCGCCATTCGGCCAGAATACGGCCCTCGCTGTCCACTAGGAAGATATCTCCGCACAGTTGGTGTTCGCTTACTTCTTTTGGATAGAGTACAACCTCGGTATGCTCGGGGAAATCTTGGACATATTGGCGGTACTGCCCTCCAAACATAGGCAGAGAGCACAGACCGCGCTCAAGACCGCTCCACAGCAGGCCACTCTGTAGAGCACAGTCCAAAAAGAGCGGATCGGCAATGGGTTTGAGGTTAGGATAACCCTGAGTCGAGCGCCCCTTGTTTTCAATATCGGCCCACAGGCCCGAATCACTGTGCTTCCTTATGCGGTTGATGCCGCGCAAATTGGGGCCATGGAACAGAAAACTATCGTAGGCCTCATCTATAGGGCGAGGGTAAGCCTTGCCCTTAAGTTGGCGGATATCTTTTTCCTGACTGGGAGGTGTCGGTGGTTCCTCGGCCAGAACTATTGTACCTGTAACGCACTTGACCGGTTTTTTATCTGGCTTGCGGTGGTTTAGGCTAAAATCTACCCAAAGTTGGGAGCCCTGCCTTTTGACTTGGCTAATTTCCACTATCACATGGCTATCAGCAATAGTGCTCTGCAACTCGGTCTCGTGCTTGGGCAGAGTGATGGAACGGAGTACGCGCAGGTTATCGCAACCGCAGAAATGGCTACCTGGAAAACACCGACAACAGGCCTGGGCTGCCAGCTCCACCATTAAAGCCAGCGGCATGACGGCGTTGCCGCCGATTATATGATCGTTTAAGAGCGGATAATTCTGCGCGTTAACCAGACACTCGTAAGAGTTGGCCGTGGGCAACAAAACCTCGGAGTTCTCCTGAGTCTTGGTGTCCTTATTGATGTCTACCGAAATCGGGGGGGGCGTGGCGGCGGGAACGGTCCCCCCGACCGAAAAAGGGGGCGTAAATTTTTCACCTCGCTTTTTGGACCCTCGACCGCCATGATGGCGCGGCAGAACTGGGGTGGAATTGACCGGAACGGTTTCGTCCGCATCTTGCCCAGGCTTATGGAGGCGGTAAGCTGCAGGGTTGGAGGCATTAGGATACAGATACTTACCAGTCTGGGGTTGGCCGGGCAGATGGCGAGCTGTCCAATCGTCCACCTCATTTTCCGGATAGATGGTTGCCGTCGATATGGTGTCGTCACCATTCTCCATAAGATGAGTGGTGTAAGACCAGGCTGGTCCTCGGCGGCGACTCTGGGGTGGGTCAACCCTAAGGGTATTATCGGCATAGTTCATCTGCTCATCGTAACCGGTTGACGCCTGATAGGGCATTGCCTCATTGTAAGCTTCGGCTTCTGGATTAGGGAGGCTGCCGCTATAGCTGGGATTGCTATAGGGCTTGGAGGTATCTGCAGGAATCTCATTCCCGTAATCTTCAGAATTCTCTGACTCATCCCCATAAGAGACTTCCGAGTCATCGGAATAACCTTCGTACGAAAGTTCCTGATCGTTTACTTGGGCATAGTCCTCGGCTACGTCGGATACTGCCTCGCTGTCCTGAGAGTCAGACTCCAGCTCCGCATCTTCCTGATCCGCTGAATCGTTCAAGTCGGCATCGGCATCTTCATCGGGTGCAAAATCGTTAGCCTCCGGCTCGTCGGAAAGCTGTTCCTCGGGTTCGTCGTCCGGCTCGAAAGCCTCGTCTTCAAAAGCATCGACAGAATCTCCAATCTCTGCGTCTTCCTGCTCGTCACTTGTATCTGCAGGATCAACAGAGTCGTCATCGGCCACATCCAATTCTGTCTGCTCCTCGTCGGGTTCGGCGGAATCTTGAAGAGCGACTAAGCTGGCCAGGGCTTCGATCGGTTGGGCTAGAGCGGCCAACTCAGAATCTGCAGGGAGCATTCCCGGTTCGGATTCTTTAGGCAGATCAGCCTCCTCGCTATCACTTAGCTCATCATCTTCAATTATTTCATCGTCTTCGAGACCGCGACCATCTTCTGGCCCTTCATCGCTATCTAAATTGTTTTCATTTTCTAGTTCGCTGTCCTCCACCGGCTCCTCTCCATCAGGTGGGGCCTCCGGCTCGGGACCACTAAAAAAAGGGAAGGACTTCTCCTTAGGAGCGCACTTGGGACACTGACATGAAGGGGAATGGCTGCCGTCCTCGTGAGGAACATCGAAGCCCTGCCCCATAATGAGCTCAGCGCAATTGTTCTGACCGGCCAGAACTTCAGCTGTAAAGGCTTCAGCTCCGCGCTCGCGCTTGATAACTTCAACACCCAGACGGCGGAAGGTGCGCTCCAGAGAGGCATCGACCATACCGCCCTGCCAAGGTCCCCAGCCCATGGCCACAAAGCGGGTGAGAGGGTGGAAATTGCGGGCCGAGTAGATAAACTTGTTCATTACCTCGTTGGCCATGGCGTAGTCGCACTGGCCGGGACGACCGAAGCGGGCTGATACTGAGGAGAAGGTGAGCACGAACTGTAGCGGCTCATTTTGCAAGGCCTGCATGAAGTTGTAGAGGCCCTCCACCTTAGTGTCAAAGACTATATCGAACTGCTCATCGGTCTTGTCGGCTACGAAGCGGTCAGCCAGAGCGCCGGCAGCATGGACAAAACCTACCACGGGGCCTAAGCGATTGTGTATGTCTTCAACTATGCTCAAAGCCAGGGCGCTGTCGCGTACGTCCATGGAAACGTACTCCACTTGAGATCCGTAAGCTCGGATGGCGGCTATATTCTGGAGGAGCTCGCGGTTGACGAGAATTTTGCGGCAGTCCTGCTCAAGTTGCTTGGGGGAGATGCTGCGTCCATTTTGGCGGGCCAATTGATAGAGCAGCGACTTTAGATCGCGGGCGGTCTTGGCTTCGCGAGTACCCACCCACTCGGCGGTGGGGATGGGGGAGCGACCGACCAGCACGAATTTGAGCCTGCGTTTTTGGGCTAAGAATTTAAGACATTCGGCAGTAACGCCGCGAGCGCCACCAGTTACTAGAATGGTGGAATCCTCGGGCAGATTATCTACACCAAGGTCCTGCAGGCCGCCTAAGCCACTGGCTTCAGTTTCCGGCTCCTCTTCTTCAGAAAGGTAAGGAATAACGCGGCTGTCCGGCCCCAAACCCACCTCATTGCTACCATTGGTGAGCATTTCTTCGATAATCCTCTGAGTAGCCTGGCTGGCGGTGAGCTCTGGACTCAAATCAAAGGAGCGGCAGGTCATATGCGGATACTCTTGGGCTATGACTCTGGATAAGCCATGCAGTCCGGCTTCCAACGGATTGCAGTCTTGACCGGTTGTGCCAAAACGGCCATCCATGCGAGTTATAGTCAGGAACAAACTGGGAATGGTGCCATTGGCCCGGGCTTGCTTGGAGTTATAGCCGCTGATAAGGCTGCTACTGCGGGCCTTCCAAAGCTGGCACTGGTTGCGCACTATCCTG
>OMRK01000108.1 GCA_900313515.1 uncultured bacterium
CCCCCCGCAGAGTGTTGGTGCCTGGTTCTGCTCCTGCAGCTCCGTTGGCTTCAAAGGCGTTACAGAATCCTAATGCTCCCGCTAATTTGCAGAATACTTCAAGCAAGTTGGTTATGGAACAACTGACCAAGTCGCCGTTCCGCGAGGTTACAGGGCGGCAGGCACCCACTCAGGAGGCTCCCAAGATGGTTTTTGCCTCCACTTTCACTCCTCGGGATGGAAGAATTCCGGTTATTCCCTCGATTAATGCTCCGATGGCTGCCGCTCAAGCCGCCGATCCGGTGGTACAGGCTACCGCTTTGCCAGACGCTAAGGTAGCTGCTCCAATGGTCGAAGCGGCCGCTACTGGTGGCGTCAATGTTGCCCAGGCGGCCAATCAGGCCCAGACGGCTGCACTGGCAGCTAGCATTGTCAGTGGTCAGGCCTTTATGCAGCCAGGCTCGGTTGCGGCTCAGCAGGCTCAGCTCAATGCTCTAGTGGCTAACAGCACCACAGTGCAGAAATCGAACATTAAGGAACGCGAGGCCATAGAAAAGAATACAGCCATAGAAGCGAAGCGTCTGCAGATGGGCTTGAATTTTGGCGGTCGTCCGGTGCAGTCTCAAGTTCCGGTTTACTCGCCTACACTGGACGCTATCTTTGTGCCTAAGTCCAAGAAGGAGATCGATCAGCATAGCACGCCAGTAAAAATGGTACTTTCCGGCTCCGTTGGTAAATTGGAGCAGGATACCTACAATCGTAATTCTTTCAATTCGCTCCAACAACAGCAAGGTGGCCACCCTCAAAACGGTGCCGGTGATGCTTTACGCAAGCTCAGCCAGCAATCTCGTGATTTCTATGAGATGGGGGGCTCGGAAATGCGCTTCGGTGCAGGCACGGCTAAGCGTATAGGCTTATTCGCTGAGAAGAATCCCCTGGCCAAAAAAGAGGAGCAGCAGACTGGTAGTTCCTCCAGTTATCTGCATGAGGACAATAAACCCAAGCTGGATGCCTCAGGTCGTCTGATATTGTCTCTTAATGACCGGATACACATGAGTAATATTCGCTTGGCTGCCTCAGGTGTCGGATACGAATCTACAATGAACAAAATGGGGTTGGCTGCCAAGGGTAAGGAATATGCTATTGATAATGTTCCTCAAGGGCCCATTGCTGCAGTTATGCTTAAGCAGATCTGCATGAGCCAGGGTGGTTCTGCTGCCAATAATTCGGAGGAAGAAGCTACTAATGCAGCGCTTTTGATGCTTAAGATGAGCGGTGATGCTACCTACGAGCATTCTACTCGCATAGTTAGCTTGGCCCTGGATGTTGCCGATGAGCTGGGGGTTAAAGATGGCCGTATGCGCAAAACCATAGAGTACGGTTCCATGTTTAAGGATATAGGTGAAACGGATATCTTGTTGCAACAGGAACCTGACGACAAATTTGAAGCGGTATCTCGGTACATGGGATCGGCCGATTTTAAGAGAGCTATGGCTACCGGATTGCGGGATGTGCAGTTGCCCATCTGGCTGGTCAACGAGGTGCGGCCTTTGAGTGAGGCAGAATATAAGCAGCTTAAAGCCCATCCCGAGCGCAGCGAGCAGATGCTTTACGCTCTTCTGGGCCTGCGCTATATTTGTCCTACGGTTCGTGCTCACCATGAGCGTTGGGATGGAAAGGGCTTCCCGGATGGTCTGCAGGGTGAAAAGATTCCCCTGCCCGCTCGCATTATTTCGGTATGTGATTCCTACGATGCTCTAACCAATGCTCGTGCTGGCGGCAAGGCCTATTCTGTCAAAGAGGCTTGCTCTATTCTGGAAGGTGGTAGCGGGAGTGTCTTTGATCCAAAAGTCGTATCTGCCTTTGTAAAGGTAGCCGACCGCCGTATCCCAAGAGTTGGAAACAGACCTTCTGTTTTGCATAGGAAGGCTTAGTCAAATTGTGGTTGCTTGGGGCTCGGAAAGTGCTGTAAGCCGGTATATGAGCTGAAAGTATCTAATTGGCAAAAGCAGTTGTTCAACAAAAAAATGCTTGAGCAAGATAATTTTTCTACGTGCCTCATAGATGGCCATTTCCATCCTCTGGATATGCCGCCCGGAGCAGGCCCCTCTGAGTTTGGGAAGCGCCAAATGGGAGTGGCCGCTTCTGCCTCACCTGGACAGTGGGCTGCTCTGCAGAGCTGGAGCGCGAGCAGCGGCAGTCCTTATGTTTTGGGGGTCCACCCCTGGAACAGTCGAGAGCTTGCCCGCCTTCCCAATCCCCGAGAACAGGTGACGTTGTGGCTTGAACAGTTGGAGGTCTACCTGTCTAGTCGAGGAAGCGGCGCCTCTGTTGCTTTGCCTGTTGCGGTCGGTGAAATCGGTCTCGACCGAGCCTGTTGCTCCCAAGAAACTTGGCCCTGGCAGAGGTTGCTCTTTACCGAACAGTACCGTCTGGCCCAACAGTACAAACTTCCATGCCTGATCCATTGTGTAAAAGCCTACGGTATGCTTTTGGAACTGTTGCCGCCCGTTTACACCTATTCCGGGCTTGTTCATGCTTTTTGGGGAAGTCCGGAAATGGCCGGACAGTTCCTGAAGCGAGGATTTTACATATCTCTAAATTCCAAGTTTATTGAAGAGGTGCGCCAAGCGACTTGCTCAATTTCCGCCTTTCGCCCTAATTCGACTTTCCAGCTCGCATCAACCGCCGATCCTTCCGTAATTTCTAAGCTCCAGAAGTTGGAAAAGTTGTCTCGAGTTATCCCTTTAGAGCGATTGATCTTGGAAAGCGATGCTCCCTGGGGCCTGGTTTCAAACCTTATTTTGCCAAAGCACTGCCAATTTTTAGCGCCCTTCTGGCAGACCGACCCAACCAGATTCAAAGAGGCCTGTCAGGCTAACTTGCGGACCTTGTTTTTGTAGAATGCACCTTGTGGGGCAGAGATCTTAAAAATTCCCTTTAGGCTGTGGGAACGCAAAGGGGCGAGGCTACCATTTAAGTGGTTTGCCACAGAAGGACCTAATTCCAGAAATTCTCCCTGCCCCCGATATTTTTTTATTCTCTAATTACAACTCTGAACATATTTTCACGCTCGAGAATGAGCATGGCGCTACATAAAAATTGGCGATTGGAGTAATTGGATAGAGCGCCCGGTTGGAGCATTACTTCCGACGACCACCCAAGGCCGCCCTTCAAGGATTTGTAAGGTTTTATACACTCCATTGCGTAACGGGTATCTATGCCTTCCCGGTCGCCTTCCAGAGGTTTTAAATTTTTGTCTTGAGAACGAGCTTTTGAAAAAATTATGGCTCTGCTCACACCAAATTTATAATTCCCACCCAGCACGCGCACTCTATACCAGGGTGTGGTAGGTTTTTGGCTGATCTTTTTCTCCGAGCCAGTTTTTAGAATCTTTATCTCATTAAAATTGGGCTGCTGACCGAGTTTCTCAAGTCTTACCTTGAGATCGTCGGGAATCACTATGGAAACATCTTCGGTGATTTTTTCAACGTTGTAATGTTGAGCAGTAACCTTACCCTGCTTATCTATAAAATAATGAGCATTCAAATAAACAAGGTCACGATCGTAAGCTTCTTGTAGACCGCTGTAAATATCGGCATGATCGGTGGAAAAATCAGCAACTTTCCAATCACTGATCCCGATTTTTGCATCATTGCCAAGCTCTTTTATATCGATATTGTTTAGGCTTTTTTCTTTGAGTCCATATGTGTAAATAGCAACGGCTAGGCTACATTTATCGCTTTTAATGACGTCTTGGAAAGAACGCACATTTTTGGTGGCCAAATTAGGTAAGCGATGGTCCTCTATAAATTCCAAACGCACAGCCAGCTTTTGGGCGTCTAGCTTCTGCTCAAAATACTCCTTAGCTTCACCTTCAATCTTGTTTATTTCGTAGGAGTCGGCGGATTCCGATTTAAAATTTACGCGCACTAAAAATTCTACTCCGTCATGCTCCATACGGACGTAGGCCCCACCAGGCTTCTTCCCTCTAAATTCCAACCAGCTCGGCCGGTCTAGATGAACATTTAAAATTTTAGCTGTAAAACCATATTTTTGCTTAATGTACTTGTTCGCAAGATTTTTAGCTTTGGTCGTATCATCTACAGTACACCCGGAAAAGATCCAACTAATACAACAAACTAGAAAAAAAGCTGCTGCGTATCTCATCAGGTCCGGTTAAGTAAAAAGGTAAGGCGCTCCTGCCTAAAGTCTTTTTTCTATTCCCTAATTGCAACTCTGAACATATTTTCACGATCAAGATAAAATGCGCTGCTGCAAAAAAATTTGCGGTTTTGATGATGAGATTGATTGCTCGGCTTTTGCATAACTTTGGATATAAGCACAAATTCACCCTGCGATTGGCGACTAGGTTCTATCCACTCTGCTACGTAACTAGTGTAACTGTCTTTTTTGTCACCTTCTAAAGGTTTTAAATTCCCATCTTTAGGGCGAGCTTTCAAGAAAATTACAGCTTTACTTTTACCGGGTTTATAATTTTTGTTTAGTACGTGCACCCTATGCCAGGGAGTAATAGTTTTTTGACTGAGTTTTTCTCCTGACAGATTTTTTATCTCACTCAAATTGGGTTGCTGATAAACTCTCTCGATCCTTACGTCGAGCTCATCGGGAGTTACTATGGCAACATCTTCGGTGACATTTGCAATATTGTAATACTGAGCCGAAATTTCGCCTTTCTTGTTTATGAAGTAGTGGGCATTCAAATAGACAAGATCATCTTCACAGGCATGCGGCAAAGTTGCGGTAATCTCCGTATGTTTGGTAGGAAAATCGTCAACTCTCCAATCGCTAATACCGATTATAGCATCACCACCAAGCTCTTTTACGTCGATACGATCTACATTCTTTTCCTTGAGTCCGTAAGTGTAGATAGAAATAGCTAGGCTACATTTACCACTTTTAAGGACGTCTTGGAAAGAGCGCACATTTTTTGTGGCAAAATTGGGCATGCGCTTATCTTCTCTAAATTCCAAACGCAGAGCGAGTTTTTTAGCGTCCAGTTTCTGTTGAAAATACTCTCTAGCCTCATTTTCAATTTTGTCGCTCTCATAAGAATCGGCCGCCCCAGATTTGAAGTCGACAAGTGTTACAAATTGAACTCCGTTGTGTTCCATGATAACTTCGGCTCCATCGGGGCTCTTCCATATGAATTCTAACTCGCCCGGTTCGTCCAGACGTACATCTAAAATTTTTGCCTCAAAGCCATATTTTTGCTTAACATGCTTAATGGCTAGACTCTTAGCTTTAGCCGTGTAATTCATGGTACACCCGGTAAAAGATCCTACCAATACGATTAACAAAACGATAGCTGTCGCATACCTCATCCGGTCCGGTTAAGCAAAAATGCGAGGCGCTCCTGCCAAAAATAGCCTCGAACAGGGTTTGTCGCTGTACTCTGCGTCCCCACGCGCATGGGCCAACGCCAGTCACAGCGCCCTCGCGCCGCGGGTGGTAATTGATTGGTGGGCGGTCCAGCTTCGGGCTGTGCTCCACCCCCATGCTCTGGCACCCCGCGCGGTGCGTTGCGGGAGACGCATTGCGCAAGGCTTGTTCGGGCTGCCCCGCGTGGCGCGTGGCGAGGGGCATTCGTAATGCTTAATGCGTAATTCGTAATTGGGCCACCCGCTACGCGGGGGGGGA
>OMRK01000172.1 GCA_900313515.1 uncultured bacterium
GCCGCCTTTTGGAACAGGAGAGCGACAAGCCCATGGCTCCCGAGATTGGCCGGATTTTGGAGCAGGTAAGGGCTAAATTTATTGAGGCTATGGATACCGATTTGAATACCCCGGAGGCTTTGGCGGCTGTATTCTCGTTGCGCCGCGATATCAACAAGGCTATGGGTGCCGAAGGTGGCATCGGTCGTGAAGCCGCTCAAAAAACTTTGGAGCTTTTGGATAGCTTAGATAAGGTTTTTGCCTTAGATATTGTAAAGAGTGCTCACAGTAAGGGACAAGAGGATATTACTGAAGAGGAAAAGGCTTTGATTGAGGCGCGTCAGCAGGCTCGCCGTGAGCGCAATTTCCAGAAGGCTGATTGCTTGAGAGCCGAGCTTTTAGAGCGGGGTATTATTTTGGAAGATACACCCAAGGGGTTAAGATGGAAAATAGATCCGAGCAAGAGATAATTTACGGTCGGCGTCCGGTGGTGGAAGCATTGCGCAGTGGAGTACCTCTGCAGCGCATTTACGTGCTTAAGCAGGCGGTGGGAGTGCCCAAGGAGGTTTTCAGCCTAGCCAGGGAAGGGGGGGTCGCGGTCGTCCATTGTGATAGAGAACGTTTGGATTTTTTGAGCCATCGTGGCAACCATCAGGGAGTGGTGGCTAGTCGGGCTGCTCGCAATTTTAATACGCTGGAAGAAATTTTGGCCAAATGCGAACATAGTCCGCAACCGCCTCTGCTGCTTGTCTTGGATGAGATCCAGGATCCCGGTAATTTCGGGGCGCTTTTGCGCACAGCCGAGGGCGGAGGAGTTACCGGTGTTATTGTCACCAGCGCTTCCTCCTGCAGCTTAACTGCAGCGGTAACTCGGTCCAGTGCCGGTGCCGATCAGTATATGCTGGTGGCCAGGGTTCCCAAACTGGGCCCAGTTCTGCGCAAGTTGAAAGAAATGGGCTTTGCCGTTATTGGAGCCGATTCCAATACCGATTACGATTATACACAAGCTGATTATCGGGGAGCCTCGGTCATTGTTATGGGAGCAGAAGGCCGCGGATTGCGTCCCAGCGTTAAGGAGCTCTGTACACGCTTAGTAAAAATTCCCATGCTGGGCAAAGTGGAGTCTTTGAACGTTTCGGTAGCCGGTGGCATTATGGTTTATGAAGCGGTGCGCCAGAGAAGAAACTGAGGCTACTTACGGGCAGAGTTAGGTGAGATGCCTAAGTCTGCCCGTTTATTATGCATTTAGCACAGCTGTGTCGAAATTTTGGCAAAACATGGCGGCTCGCTTGAAACGGTTGCACTGAGAGAAAATGTTAATCTAAACAAAAATAGGTCGAGTATATCGATAACTCCTGTATGATCGGTTGTTGTCAAGTAGGGTAGGCGACCGATGCGACATAGGGACACAAAACGAACGCACACTCACCCCGTGCGAATATTGCAAAAAAGAGCGAATTATGCTATCCTTTACGGCGAGCAAAGGAGGAGAAGATTGAAAAGCAATTCAAGTGCCCGAAACCTTTCCTTTCAATGCTTAAGGGTTCCTGCTCTAACGGAGTAAAATTCTGGAAAATTTTCAGATTCTTCCGGTGACTGTTACGAAGCGGGCTCTATTTTTTTTGAATAGGGCTCGGTTTAGGCGGTGGGAAGAGCGTACATTGGAAGAACACGAGGTTGTTTGAATGCCAAATGCCAACTTGATGTCGATGCCAAGTACGGGCAGCAATTATAGTGCCAGTTTGGATGAGCGCCAAGACGAGGAAGTCGTCAAGCTAGCCAAAGACGGTGATGAATTTGCTACCGAATATCTGATTACAAAGTACAAAAACTTTGTACGCGTGAAAGCGAAATCCTACTTTTTGGTAGGCGCTGACCGTGAAGACATTATTCAGGAAGGGATGATTGGCTTATACAAATCCATTCGTGACTACCGCGCCGACAAGTTATCCTCATTTAGGGCTTTCGCCGAGTTGTGCATAACTCGGCAGATAATTACCGCCATTAAGACGGCTACCCGCCAGAAGCATATTCCGCTCAACTCTTACGTTTCGCTCAATAAGCCTATTTACGATGAAGATTCCGATCGTACAATGCTGGATGTGCTTTCCTCCAGCAAGGTATCCGATCCCGAAGAAGTTTTCATAAGTACCGAGCTTTCCAGCGATTTGCGCCAGAAAATTAAGAAAAATTTGAGTGAGTTGGAGTCACAGGTGCTTCAGTCTTATCTGGATGGTAAGTCTTATCAGGAGATGGCCAAAGAACTCAATCGCCACGTAAAGTCTATAGATAACGCTTTACAGCGAGTTAAACGCAAGATTGAGAAGACTTTGGGCGGTCATGATGATTAAACGACCTACTTTTCCGTAGGTTTGGTTGCGGTTGGTAAGTGGCCTGGCTGGGCAGCTTTTTGCTGTTGGTGCGTTAGTGCGCGGTCGGTGGGGAACAGCTGGGTACATCAGAAAATTTTATAGGTAGGGAAGTAGTGTTGATAAAGGGCTGAGAGGTATTTCGGCCCTTTTGTTCCCGGCGTTGGACAAGGACCGAGGAGCGGCCAGAATTTGTGGAGCGCACCTTTCGGTCTTTGTTTTTGTTTTGGCAATTATTCCCAGGCAAGAGGTGGGCTAGGTGCGGGCCATGTGTTTGTAGAACCCTTTGTGTAGGCAAGAGGGCTATTTAGCAGCTACTTTTGTTGGCAGTGTGTGCAAGGAGAACTCAGGATGGCCATTCAGCTCTCAGATCACTTTACCTATGGCAGACTGCTGCGTTTCGTGTTGCCCTCTATAGCAACCATGCTCTTCATCTCTGCCTACAATGTAGTAGATGGTCTCTTCGTTTCCAACTTTGTAGGTAAAACAGCCTTCGCTTCCGTAAATTTGATCTTTCCGATGCTGATGATCGTAGGTTCCTTTGGCTTTATGATGGGCACGGGTGGCACGGCGGTGGTTGCCAAGACTATGGGGGAGGGGCATATGGAGCTGGCTAACCGCTATTTTTCTCTGATTGTGTACGTAACTGCCGCAGTGGGCCTGCTGTGTACCTTATTTGGATATCTGCTCATGCCATACGCTGCTCTTTTCCTCGGTGCTCAGGAGCAGATGTTGTCGGACTGTACGCTTTATGGACGCATATGCACCCTGAGTCTACCCTTCTTCATGCTTCAAAACGTTTTTCAGAGTTTTTTTGTCGCTGCTGAGAGGCCGCACCTAAATTTTTGGGTTATGCTACTAGCTGGCTGTCTAAATATGCTTTTAGATGCCATTTTTATTTTGGGATTCCATTGGGGATTGACTGGGGCCGCTTGGGCTACAGTTCTAAGCGAGTTCACCGGTGGAATTGTGCCGCTTATTTATTTCATTTGTCCAAACAGTAGTAAGCTCCATTTGGGTAAAACTCAGCTCTACTGGCCTATACTGGGTCGAACATTGGTAAATGGCTCCTCAGAGATGATCGGCAGTATCTCCGCCTCATTTTTGATTACTCTGTACAATTACCAGTTAATTAAATTGAGCGGTGAGAATGGGGTGGCTGCTTATGGGGTTATAGGCTATGTCTGCTTTATCTTTGCTGCCATTTTTATAGGCTACTCTGAGGGTTGCTCTCCCATCATAAGCTATCATTTCGGGGCCGGGAATAACTTAGAATTACGTAATCTTTTTAAGAAAAGCACTATTTTGACCGTGAGCACTGGCTTCATTATGATGATAGTAGCTTCTTTTTTAGCGGTTTATATTGCTCGGAGCTTTGTGGGCTACGACCCAGTTCTTTTTAACATTACCGTTTACGGCCTGCATGTTTATGCTATAGCCTTTTCTATGTTTGGCTTTAATATCTTCAGTTCGGCCCTTTTTACTGCTTTAAATAATGGCCTGATTTCCGGGATCATTTCCTTTCTGCGCACTATGGTGTTTCAGATTGCCAGTATTTTTATATTGCCTATGTGGTGGGGATTGAATGGAATTTGGTATTCGGTAGTGGTAGCTGAGGCCGCTTCGCTGGCTATAGCTCTTATTTTTTTGTTGGCCAATAGAAGTAAATATCAGTACTTTTAGGCGGCTAGTTCGGGGAAACATGAGGGGTGCTTAGGGTCGCGGCGCAACTGTTTCAAAGTGTAGGTGTAATTTGTTGTTGCTTAAAAGTGCTTATGCTAGCCGTTGCCTGTGAGGGTCAATGCTCTTTGTTGGGCTTATCGCTTCTGTTGGGCAGGGGCGGCTGTCGTTTTAACAAAAATGGTGGGCACTATTTTGCTTTTTGGGGAGTTAGGTCATGGCAGTTGTTAAACTTGATCATGTGAGTATTCTTTGTCCCGATTTGGAAAAGACGGCCAGCTTTTACACAGATATTCTGGGATTTAAGCGGGGATATTCCAAAGAAGATGGAGAGATGAAGCTGGTATATCTGACCAGAGCTGATGACACCGTAGAAATTATCGAGCCTTTGGGTGAGGGGACGCCCAAGGGAGCTGTTTTTAAGCATGTGGCCTTTGCCTCCGATGATATTTGGAGCGATTTTGAGCATTTTAAGCAACTGGGCCTGCGTCTACTGCATGATAAGGTTCAAGAAGGAGAGGAGAGTTATTATTTCTTTCTGCGGGCCCCTGGGGGTGAGTGGATAGAGATTGTGCAGGCGAAGGAGGCTTCTAAAAGCGATGGCTAATGTGATTGTAACCGGGGCTGGGCGTGGTTTAGGTCGAGCGGTGGCCGA
>OMRK01000115.1 GCA_900313515.1 uncultured bacterium
ACTGCCAGCTCTTGCAAATCTTCCATGTTTTTTTACCACTCTTTCTAGCTCGTATTCCCGCCTGCAGTTTGCAAGCCACACCAGTGCTCCTGCATCGTACCAGTCTTCTGCCCTGTAAACAGGAGCTGCTTATCCCACCTTGGGACATCACAACAGCCTTAGCAGAGCCCCTAACTAAGAGCCCCTAACTAAGGAAGAGATCCGAGCGGTAAGGGCGAAGGCGAGGGGAAATATCTGGTTTTAGGTTAAAATCTGCCTCGTGATTCACGTTATTCGTTTAAATAAATCTTACGGTTCCCATGTCATACTGAACGATGTTACCTTTGCGGTGACTCCCGGCTCCAAGGTTGCCCTAGTGGGACGCAACGGCTGCGGC
Source organism: uncultured bacterium (assembly GCA_900313515.1). GTDB lineage: Bacteria > Vulcanimicrobiota > Xenobia > Xenobiales > Xenobiaceae > Bruticola. Next base: position 377 of record OMRK01000115.1, read on the forward strand.
AAAACCACACTTCTGCATATCATATCTGGCACCGAGTCTTACGATAGTGGCCAAGTAATTTTGGGCCCCTCCTGCCAAGTAGGTTACTTGGGACAGGAAGGCCAGCTTAACCACGATCTGACTCTCTACCAGGAGATGGAACAGGTCTTTGCTGACATCAAATCCTTGGAAGCGCAAGTGCGCGACTTGGAAGATACCATGAGCCGCCTGGGCTCTTCGGAAAAACCGCAGGATCAGGAGTTGTTGCAGGCTGTTTTGAGCCGTTACGGGCGACTGCGCCTGCGCTTGGAGCACAGCGAACCTGAACTTATCGATGCTAAAATTCGCTCCACTTTGCACGGACTGGGCTTTAAGGACAGCGATATTCACCGCAAAACTGGTGAATTCAGTGGCGGCTGGCAGATGCGCGGCTCCATGGCTAAACTTCTGTTGCGCGAGCCCGACCTTTTGCTTTTAGACGAGCCCACCAATCATTTGGATATTTACGCCGCCGAGTGGTTGGAAAGCTACATCCGCACGAGCTCCTCTACTATAGTTCTGGTGTCACATGATCGATATTTTATGGATCACTGCATAAGCAAAGTTTTGGAGTTAAGGAATACCAAAATAAGCGAATATGCCGGTAATTACAGCTTTTACGTTCAAGAACGCGAACGTCGCCGTGAACTGCAGGAAGCGGCTTATCAAAATCAGCAGAAAAAACTAAAGCAAGAGATGCGCTTTGTGGAGCGCTTCCGCTATAAAGCCACCCTGGCCTCCCGTGTGCAAAGTCGCCTAAAACTCTTGGAAAAGCAAGATCTCATTGAAGCTCCTGACCGAGAGCAACGTTCCCTCAAGGCCCAATTTGCCCAGGCCTCCGCATCCGGCCAGTCGGTACTTTCTATTAAAAACGTAACTAAAGCTTACGGTAGCCACCAGGTACTGACCGGACTTAGCCTGGAGATCCAGCGCGGCGAGAGAGTAGCCCTGACTGGAGCTAACGGTGTGGGCAAATCTACCCTATTGCGCCTCCTGGATGGCCTGGAGGAGCCCGACGGCGGCAAAATAAAGCCCGGTTACAAAATAGAACCGGTCTACTATGCCCAGCACCAGGCCGAATCTCTGAACATGGATCGCACTATTTTGGAAGAGGTCTACGATGTTTGCGGTTTCGCTGTCGATCAAACCCGAGTGCGCACTATTTTAGGCTGTCTTCTCTTCGAGGGAGATGATGTCAATAAGAAGATTTCTGTCCTAAGCGGTGGAGAACGCAGTCGAGTGGCCTTGGCCCGTTGTATCCTGCAGCCCTCCAATCTTCTGCTTTTAGACGAACCTACCAACCATTTAGATGTTGAATCCAGGCAGGCCCTTCTGGATGCCCTACAAGATTACGCCGGAACCATCGTTATTGTAACCCACGACCGTTTCTTTATGAACGAGCTAGCCGATGTAATTGTGGAGATAAGAGATGGCCACGCCTACCGTTATCCGGGCAGTTACGACGAGTACGTAGAAACGCGCCGCAAGGAACAGGAGCGCGAGGCCAAACTCAAAGAGGCCGCCCAAGCTCAGGCCCAGGCAGCAACCACGAAAACTCAGCAGGGTAAAAAGCGCAAGGCGGCCTTGGCCTCATATCAGGCGGCTAAAGCCGAAGAGGAAGCTCAAAGGCAGGCGGCCCTGAAAGCTGCAGCTATGGGAGCTCAGGCGGCCCGCCAATTCAAATGGAAGCTGCCAGCTTTGGAAAAGCGTATCTGCGAGTTGGAAGAGGAACTGGAGGACTTGGGTAACCGCCTAGCGTCTCCGGAAATCTACAGCGACCCTGAAAAGGTCAAAGAACTAAAGGCACTCTGCGAAAAAAAGCAGAGGGAGAGCAGTGAACTTAATGCTATCTGGGAAGAAATGGTAGAAAACAGTTAAGAAACGGCGAGGAGAGCACATGCCACGTTCCGGTAAATACAGATTCTTGTTGTTCGGCCTAGGCCTACTGATCGGCGGCGGTATCTGGGTTGGTCTAAATTCCGGTAATATGCAGGGGACATCTGGGGCCGCCAAAACCAACCTGTCGACCACCTCAGCCAGTGCAGAGACTTCCAGCAACGCACAGGCCTCAGCCGAAATTGGCGAAGGTTCCTCGGCGAACCCCAGTGAGGTTCCCTCCGAGGCTGAAAGTGCACAGGCAACAATGGGCGACCAGTCAAGCGGTGACGCTATACACGAAGAGGAGTCACCCTCTGCAACTCATCAGGCGAAGAAGACAGGCACGACTTCAGCCCCTCAAGCCCCACCTCCAGTAGCAGCTTCTCTCCTGCCCAATTTTCCCACTGCCCAAGGTGAAGCGAAACTTGAAACGCTCTTAGAAACCTATTTAACCACAGTGGGCCTCACCTCAGGACCAGCAGCCTCCCCAGATGGCATTTTGCAGCCTTATCCCTTCTCCAATCCTCCCATTTCCAGCCTCGGACTAGCCCAATCTGCAACTTCGGCAGGTTTACCCCCTACTAGCGCCGATCTATCCATTGCACCGTTACCCTTGCCAATGTCCTGTCTTAAAGAGCTGCAGAAACTTCTTGACAAGGCTGCTCCCATAGTTAAGTCCAGTTTCCAAAGTTCAACGGCCCTATGCACCTACAAGTATCCCCTGCGTGCCTTGGCCGAGCAAGCACTAAGCCTTACCAGAGGCCCCCATGGCAATTCCAAAACTCCGCCTGCTAGCAATCAATCAGACCTTGGCAACTCCAACGCTATCAGCGGAACAACTGACAGTAACGGGCTCAACAATCAGGGCAGCAACTTTTTCTTAGATTCCGATGGGAAATGGCAGCTCAAAGCGCAAGGTTGGGATTTTTCGCCCTTCGAGGAAGCGGTTTATCAGGCCTACTTTACCAATTCCCAAAGAGACTTCCCTCTGAGCCGTTCAATAGAAATTTTCCTAGCTGTGCGCACCCGAAACGCTGAAAAGATGCTGAATCTGCATAACCTTTTAGGATTGGGTCCGGCTCCAGAGTACCCGCTGCAAGCTTTTTACGAACTTTACGGCAACGGTTACTCACCAGCCTGCGGCTTGAGTGTAGAAAAACGGTTGGAGGCTCTGCTGGAGGTGGGAGAACTTACCGCCTCCTGTCAAAATAAAGATTGGTGCGAGTTCAGGTACGGAACGGGAACACTCTTCCCAGTCTTGCGGCAGAAACTAGGCTCCAAGAGCAAGATTTATGCAGTGGAAATAGACGGTTCATGTAAGCGGTTATTGAACGATCTGCAGAAGTTTAAACAGTTCCAGTTGGAAAACCTTATCGCTATAGATGGCGAATATAACAACTGCAAGTTGCCTGCTCAAAGCGTAGATATTGTTCACTGCCAGCAATCCGTATTTGGTGTCCAGGATAAAGACACGTGGCAACGCGATGGCTTGGTCCTTTTGGCAAGTATAAAGCAAGCCCTAAAACCTAACGGGTGTCTTCTGGTAGAATTCGAGAATCAGCTCCAATGTAACGAGATAAGTGAGCTTATGAAACAGGCAGGATTTAGACTGGAAGTTATTCGTACACTTTCTCCAACCGAGCCTTCCGACACCGACTCCGAAAAGCACAAAGAGTCCACAGAAACCGGCTCTCAGGCAAAGGCAAATGAAAAGCCTATAGTAGCCCGCCAAATATGGGCCGCCTCATACCGGGCAGTACAACAGTAAGCTAGCCCTTTCGCGTTTGGGTGTCCCCTTAAAGTCAACGGGCTAGCTCACATTCTAGAAAGAGTTGCGCTTGTTAAGGCGCACAAGACGCTTATTGCAAAAACAAGCCAACTATCCTACGGAACGCAGCGTTTGACCTTATCTCCGTAAATAGTGCGGAAATCATTTTTCATTGACACAGGAATCCAACCGTTTTTCTCGGCCATCTTGCGGCACTTATCGGCTTTGAGCAGGCTTCCCAATTCCCGGTCTAGATCGTCGCACAGCACCATGAAAGAAGCACTGCGATACTTATTGCCGCAGATCGTGTAATTAAGCATACTGGAATCGCCACCGCTGTTACCAAATGCTAAAACAGGCTGTTTACCTATTTCCCTGTCGATCAGCTCCACTTTGTTCATCTTAAGAGTTTTCATGATCAGCTGACCGCGCACAAGATAATCATTATTCTGGTAGACATAGCCGAGTCCATCCCGCTCCCCCTGGTGCGCCGCTTTTACTTCCGCGTCCGTACCGATAATGCAATTCGGTTTTATGTCCAGCACATCGCAGACCAAAATTCTCAATAAGGCCCGGTCGGTTCCCGAAACGATATAAACTGTAAAATCGTTGGCTTGAAGGTATTTCACTACCTCGACCATCGGCAGGTAAAAGCCCTCGCCGTATTTGAGATCGCTAAGACCGCTGACGGGCTTCTCCATAAATTTATGAACGAAGTCCGCGTACTCGGCAGCGGTCATACCGGAGAAAACTGCCTCCTGGGACCTGGCCTGGCGTAGGCTCATATCGCTGGGGAATTTGTCCTGCGAAAAGTGACCGGCCTGGATTTCCGCTTCAACGATTTTGGCATATTCTCTATCCGCTTCACTGGGAGTGTAACTCTCGTCGTAAAGTGCCCGCTCCAAATACATCATCCACTCAAAATAGCAAGGCGCAGTCTCGCAAACGAGCGTGCCGTCCAAATCGAAAACCGCAATTCTGTCCTCGACCGGAATGAAATTAGCACTTCTTTTGCTAGTCACATCCCTAACATAAGATTTTAGCTTCCTAATCACGCGGGAATCCTTGCTCCAATAATGAAAATCGCCCCGCTTCGAAACGCGGACTGCGGCGATCTCCTCTATGGACGCAGCCTGTATCTCAGCCAACGTTCCCAATACAATCATTCCCACCAAAAGAGTACAAAGAATTCTTTTCATAAAACTCACCACTACCACCCTCCCCAAATCCTCAAAAAAACTCAAATAACCCATCAATTGTAAAAGGTATATCAAGCCAAGAAAGGAAGTCCTCCCAACTATGTTGTGCGCAAACTGCGGTAAGATTACCTCCTCTGATGAAATGTGTGAATTCTGTCACGCTCCTATGCCCGAGCGTGGTGCTACCCCTCCCTACATGAACGACCCACTGCTCGAGATAAGCGAACTGCTCTATAAGTGGGATTGCGGCCTTTTGGATGAATGGGTCTTTGAAGAGCGTCTTAACAGCAAAAGAGAGGACTACGAATCTATTCTGCACGACGTCGCTTCCGTGAACATGGATCCCGATGTCAAGGCAGAAATGAGTGAAGAAGTTCGGATAGGCACTATGGGGGTCAACAGCCTGATACATGCCTTGGAATTGGTTAAAGAATATGCCCAAAGCGGCGATCCTGTCCACAAGGAGCAAGCTTTGGCCGCAGCTGAAAGTGGCACCAAGATGCTCAACAAGGCCTTGCGCTTAAATTGGGAGTCCTTCAATATCCTGCAGGCCACAACCGAAGAAATGCTGGCTCTAGCTCAAAATACCATCTAAGTGGAAGAGGCAGAAGTTGGGTTTGGTCGCGGCCGGTTTTATTTAGCCTGCGGCCATTTTTTCGACGCAACCACCGCAAAGCTTGAGGGCCGCGAGGTGTCTGGCCTGTTTTTTGAGCGCCACTGCCCCAAGACCAGACGGACAGTGGTGTTCTG
>OMRK01000112.1 GCA_900313515.1 uncultured bacterium
CTTTTGTATATATTACCCGGAATTTTGATTGTAGGCTATCTTCTGCATCTGGTCGTATTGTTGCGCCGTGCCTGGAAACAAGATTGCATTTCGAATTCATATGTTGGACGGTTAAAGGGAATCGGGCGTTTTATTTTAGAGTTTGATAAATGTTGCCTACGTACCTTATATCAAAAGCTGGGTGATTCCAGCTGGAAGTTGGTCTTAATTTCCGTACTGGCCTATTCCGTTATAATTGTGAATGTTACACCATACGTTGGTGTTACCACAATACGATATCTGTATGTAGTTCTTCCTTTGTTCTCCGTGTTTATGGTACATTACGTGGATATACTGCTTTTCTCATTTTTGACCAAGCTGGAAAAGAAAGCATTAGCTCAAGTAATCATCCTATGTGCGCTCTGTGCTTTTAGTGTGCTTGGCAGTTACGTGTCTTCAAGATATTCTAACTTTTTGCGTAACACTGATGGCATGGACATGGATTATCTTAATTATTTTTCAAAATATCCTAATTTTTTGCGTAATACTGATAGCATGAGCGATTATCGTAAGTATTTTGAAAATAGTAATATAATCACAGTCGACTTAACACCTTCTACATCTATCTATACGTATGCGCTCATGCCCTGGCTAATGAATTCTATGAAAGTTTTTCCGACGGATAAGATAGACGCTTCTGTTACTGCGATACTGTCCGACTATGATGACAGGGATGTGCCACTCTATTTCGTCGTTATTGCGTATTACGATAAGTCCAAAATTGATCAATATCTAAGCACAGTGATACCGGGTAGGTATTCCTACATGGGCGCGTACCACTGTTCCGTCGATAATTTTGCCTATCATCTTTTCTACAAGATTAAGGAGAAATGATCTTTATTTGACTATAAGAGAAAACGGTTTGGTTGAGATATAACTTAAGGCTCCCTTTCCAAAAAAGGCTTCTTTCTGCCTAATGAAGAACGCTGTTTAGTCTGTATAAGTTTTTGTGACATTATTTTAGCTTAGAGCAAAAGAGACTAAACTTTGGAGGCCTTATGAAGCGGAACGACGATTTTTTGGAGCGCCGGAAGCATTTAGCAAATTTGAGCGATCAGGAGCTGGAGCAGAGATTCTGGTCGTTGGTGGGTCAGCTGGTCGATCCACTTTTGGAAATGGGGCGTGAGAACACCACCCCGGCCATTGAGCGTTCTGTATTATTGCGCATGGGCTTTTCCTCCCTTGAGGCCCGGGACATAGTGAATGGTTGCCTGGAACGGGAACTTTTGGGCCATGGCGCTGGTAATGTGGTTTATCGTTTAGCTAAAAAGTTGAACTTGGGAATCCGCGAAGCTGGGCTTACCTTGATTGAGGGGCAGAACTGGGAGTTAGCCATCGAGCTTTTCAGTACCAGTAGCCCAGCCGACCAAGTTACCCCTGCTGTCTCGAAAAATTAGCCGAAGGAGTGTCTAGAAGAAACCGTGAGCGAATATCAGCTTGATCCCAACGAAAAAATAGATGTTGCCGCTATTTTGGAAGACCTCCAGAATTATCGTCCCCGCCGCCATGGCTGGGTCTGGCGCAATCCGGTTCCCAATCTGCACATGGGGCCCTTCGAGTATCACGATTGCAGCCAGCCGCTTAAGCAGAGCGTTCCTCTGCCTCCGGCCCACTACTTCGGGGATATCGATCCCCAGCCCATACCCGTCATTACTACCGAAATTGCTTCCGGACGCTTCGAAGATGACATTCGCCGCATGCGTTTAGCCGCCCACCATGGCGCTGACCATATTATGGTTATCCGCACTGCCGGTCAGTCTCACTTTGACGGTCTGATTGAAGGAACCCCCCAAGGCATGGGTGGTGTGCCGATCACTCGCAAGCAGGTGAGAGCCCAGCGCAAGGCTTTAGACATGATCGAGGATGAAGTAGGTCGCCCCATTAACTATCATTCTTACGTTAGTGGTGTGGCTGGTCCCGACATTGCCGTTATGTTCGCCGAGGAAGGCGTGAACGGTGTTCACCAGGATCCTCAGTACAACGTGCTTTATCGTAACATCAATATGGCTCGTTCTTTTGTTGATGCCTGCGAATCCAAAAAGCTCATAGCCTGGGCCGGTATGGCTCAGATAGACGGGGCCCACAACGCCAATGCTACCGCTCGCGAAGCCTGGAAAGTTATGCCTGAGCTGATGGTACAACATGCCATCAATGCCCTCTTCTCTGCCAAAGTTGGCGTCAATAAAAAGAATATCTGCCTTTCCACAGTGCCTCCCACGGCCACTCCCGCCCCTTGCGTTTATATGGATCTGCCCTATGCCGTAGCTTTGCGTGATCTTTTCCACGAGTATCGCATGCGGGCCCAGATGAACACAAAATATATTGAGTCTTCCACCCGTGAGGCCACGGTAACCCATGTTCTCAATATGTTCATCTCCAAGTTGACCAGCGCTGATATTCAATCTACCATCACCCCCGATGAGGGACGCAACGTGCCTTGGCATATCTACAATATTGAAGCTTGTGATACCGCCAAGCAAACGTTGGTAGGCCTGGACGGTCTGATGGAAATGGTTGAGCTCAAAAAGGATGGTTATCTGCACGATAAGGCGCGCGAACTTAAGGAGCGGGCGGTGCTCTTCTTGGAGGAGATGCTGGAGATTGGCGGCTATTTTGCC
>OMRK01000114.1 GCA_900313515.1 uncultured bacterium
GGAGCGGGTCTGTATGTTTTGTTGATAGTTGTAGTTGCAATAATATTTTGTTTATAGTTTTAATGCAGATTATTTTTAATTGTTTATGTATATAATATTTAGTACAGCTAGAGGTGAAACTCAAACTAATATATATAAAACAAGAAAAATGCTGCAGAATGCAATAAAGTGTCTGCCCAGTATTCTTGAACTAAAGGTTAAGAATACGGGCAGACTAGGTTAGTTATTTTCTGGCGCTCCGGACAACTTCGGCAGCTTGACCCAAAACCTCATCCAAGCGGCTTAAATCTTTGGCGCCCGCCAAAGCCATGTCTGGCCGACCACCACCTCCGCCGCCCAGGCGCTGGGCTAAGTCTTTGACGATCCGCCCGGCTTGGCAACCTTGCTTGACGTAATCGGGAGTTACCGCAGCCAACAAGCCAACTTTACCGTTGTTGGGACCGGCCAGGATGATAATTCCGGCAAATTTCTGCTTGAGTTCATCGGCCATTTTCCGCAATTCGTCAGGGGCAGCACTCTCCAGCTTTAAAACTAGAGTGGGAATGCCGTCTACATCGATAGCCTGATCTAAGACGCTGCCAGCCTTGGCTGCTGCCAAAGCCGTCTTGACCTTCTCCAGTTCACGCTCCAGTTTCTTCTGATGCTCCAAATTGGCTGTTATGCGCTCTACCAAGTTGTGGGGAGTGGCATGCAGAAGTCCGCAGGCACTTTCCAAATCGTGCTGCTGATTGCTGACCCACTCGTAGGCGGCGCATCCGGCCACCGCTTCAATGCGGCGCACACCGGCAGCTATTGCACTCTCAGATAAGATCTTAAACAAGCCTATATCGCCAGTGCGCTTAACGTGGCAACCGCCGCACAGCTCTTGAGAAAAACCATCGTAACATGGAGTTGAACAAGCTGCGCTAGCCTCACCGCCCACGTTGAGAACACGCACTCGCTGGCCATATTTATCACCAAAGAAGGCGATAACTGAATCTGGCTTGTCCTTAATGTCAATTTCAAACCAGCAAACTCCCTTATTGGCCATAATCGCCAAGTTGATCAAACGTTCAATCTGAGCGATATTCTCTTTACTTAATGGCTCCTGCGAAGTGAAGTCAAAGCGCAGACGGTCGGGAGCTACCAAAGAGCCCTGCTGATGCACAGTCTGGCCCAGAACTTCGCGCAAGGTATGGTGCAGAATATGTGTGGCCGTATGGTGGCGTTCAATAGAACGGCGGCGTTCCACATCTATTTTGGCTTCCACCTCTTGGCCGATTTCCAGAGTATCCAAGGCCTCCTCATTCTTGACCAGATGCATAAATACACCCTCTTGGCGCTTGGTGTCAGAAATCTCCAGAGTTTGACCATTCCAACATATGGTGCCGGTATCGCCGACTTCACCGCCCATTTCCGCGTAGAAGGGAGTTCTATCTAAGATAACGGCCCGGTTACCCTTCTGGCCTATGATGGCAACCACGTGGCTCGTGCAAGCATCGCAATCGTAACCTACAAAGATGGTTGGCTGGAGATCCAACTTCTCACTTTCGGCAATTTGGGCTGTCTTGACTCGAGCTGCTCGGGCGCGGGCCTTCTGTTCTTCCATTTTAGAATTGAAAACGGCCTCATCTACCGTAAAACCTTGCTCACGGGCCATTACTACGGTCAGATCGTAGGGGAAACCGTAGGTGTCGTAAAGGTTAAAGGCCACCTCGCCGGGGAAGATTTTGGCCGATTTTTTATTTAAGGCCTCAATCTCGTTGGCGAAGAGGGCTAAGCCGCGGCCTAAGGTCTGGTTAAAGGAAGTTTCTTCGCCCTTGATAATTTTCGTTATCTTTTCCTGTTCGCGGATAAGTTCGGGATAAGCTTCTCCCATAACTTCATTTAAGGTGGGCAGGAGCTTGTAAAGGAAGGGTTCGTCTAAGCCTAACTTGCGCCCATACCGAGCAGCGCGGCGCAGAATGCGGCGGATCACGTAACCCCGGCCTTCATTGGAGGGAAGGGCACCATCGGCTATAGAGAAGGCTACCATGCGCAGATGGTCGGCACAGACGCGCATCGCCACGGAAATGGGATCGCGACCGGTACCAGGGGTGTAGGTTTTGCCGGAAAGCCTTTCCAGTTCAGCCAGGAGGGGACGGAAGAGAGCTGTATCGTAATTGGAGATAGGGTGGGAAAAATCGGTGCAGTTGTTGGTACATTCCATAACTGCAGCTACACGCTCCAAACCGGCGCCGGTGTCTACGTTGCAGTTGGGAAGCTTGCTCAGGCCTTCGGGGGAGGCGTTGAACTCGGTAAAGACCAGGTTCCAAATTTCCATAACCAGGGGAGAGTCGCCATTGACCAGCGGGCCGCCGCTCTTGTCGGGAGTAAGATCAATGTGGATTTCGGTGCAGGGGCCGCATGGGCCGGCTTCGCCCATCATCCAGAAATTATCCTTGGCGCCGAAGCGTTTAATGTGGGTAGGATCAATGTCCGTTACTTCCTGCCAGAGTTTTTCTGCCTCAGTGTCGGCAGGAAGTCCTCTGGACTCATCGCCGCCAAATACGGTAGCGTAAAGGCGATCTTTGGGCAGGTGCCAGCGCTGGGTTAAAAGTTCCCAGGCCCAGGTTATGGCCTCGCGCTTGTAATAATCGCCAAACGACCAGTTACCCAGCATTTCAAAGAGGGTGTGGTGGTAGGTGTCTAAGCCGACTTCCTCGAGATCGTTGTGCTTGCCGGAAACGCGAATGCATTTCTGGGAATCAGCTACGCGTCGGTGTTCGGGAGTAGCCTGACCCAAAAAATAAGGCTTAAACTGGTTCATGCCGGCGTTGGTGAACATAAGGGTGGGGTCGTCCTGGGGGACAACTGAGGCCGAAGGAACAATTTTATGGCCTTTTTCATGGAAAAAATCTAAGAAAGATTTACGAATTTCGGTAGCGTTCATAACTTTTTTTATCTTCTTCTTGATTGACACCCCTTAGCCAAAAGACAGGGGATTCTTGAGAAGTTTCTTGTGGTTTAGCTAGAAAATATCCTTCTACCTTGTGTTGGCGAGGTGGGGGAATTCTGACTGCTTTCCCCGATTACATGTATTGATTTATTCGGAACAGTTGCCCTACATCTTCATAGCTAAAGTAAACGTTTTACGGCAGTTTTAATAATGTAGGCAGATTGAGGTGCTCTCGGATTCTCGGCACTTTGGCTGTTGGCCTTTAGAGAGGAGAATATTTTTATATGTTTTGTTGTCCTAAAAAAGTGCTTTCAGTAGCTGCAGCAGCCTTGATGCTGTGGCTTGGTAGTGGCTTACTAAAAGGGGTGGAAGCTCAGAGCCAAAATCCCATGCAGGCTGCTCCTAACGAGCGCTTAGAACCTTATCAGCGTCTTTATATCGATATAGATAACGATGAAAAGCCTGAAAGCGTAGGTCTAGTTGCCTACAATCATTCTCAAAACGGATACTTGGGACAGTTAGTGTTCTTTAACGATAAGGATGAGGTCATATGGGCTGGTCCCAGAATCAAATATTTCAGCGGCCAAGCTTTACTCAACATAAGCCCTCAGGTAATTATGGAGAATGCGTTGGTCTTTGGTAAGGTTGGCAGTCTCAATTATGAATTGAAATTTGTGATAGATCCCGATCAAGATGGCAAAATTTTAGTAGCTGTAGGCGAAGTGCCTGTGGGTGTGCAAATTACATCCTTCAGGGTTCTGCGCTGGACTGGGAGCGAATTCAAATGCGTATATAAAGATTGCCATTTGTTGGAGGATCCCCTTACTCCAGGCCACTATGTCTGGTCAAATAAACCACTCCACTCTTACAATAGCGGCTACAGCGATGGTCGCTGGGTGCGCGATTTGCGCCTCACCGACAAGCCAAATGTTTTGAGGGCGATTATAAGAGAGATTAAACACGATTTCAGTGGTTCTAACCCCGCTCCCAAAATCCGCCGAGGAGAGGCTCTGATGGAACCGGAGTTGACTGGAACCAAGTTGGTGCGCTGGGAACACATGCTGCAAAAGTGGTTTAAAATTGACTAGAACATGCAGAAGGAAATGGTAGAAACTATTCAAAGTGTTCTGGACACTGGAGATAGTTCAGGTGTGGTGGGAGTTTTGCCTCTTCCCTTTGTTTCTCAGTTTATCGATTAATTCTTTTTGAGGGCAAGGGGCTGGAAGTGCAGTCCTCGCCTGTGTGTCTGCTTCGAGGGCATGGACCAGAGTTGGAAGCGGTGTTGGTGTTTCAACAGACGGAGCGCATGTTCGGCTGTTTTAAGCCAGTTTGAAGCTTGTAAGCGAGGCCAAAATTCATAAAGATTTTTATCCCTCACATCCCTTTCTCGTGAAGTGAGCGAAGCTTATTCATTTTATGCCACCCGCCGCCCGCCTGAACGTCTCCTTTTTCTTTGGTACGGGAAGGTTACCGTTTTTTTGTTTTGGCTACCCGTTAAGTTTAGTCGTTAGGCTTTGTAGGCCCCAATTACTGCTGTTGAGCTTAGCAAAACAGATAACGTTGTGGGACCTGAGCTCAGTTATTTCAGCAGCAACCCTAACGCACATCCTGCTGAACCGCTTTCTGGGCCAGGTTGAAGAGATCGGTATAGTTATCTATTGATTTGTATTTTTTTTCTAGATCGAGAACGGTTCCCAGGGGATGCATGCTTCTATGGATCATCAAACTGTAACGGACTCCATCGGATTTCCAGGCAACTTCGCGGGCATAGACATCGTAGCGGCGGAATTGGCCGGGTATGCTCCGCCCGCTTTTAGAGTTAAACCTCAGTTGCCAGTCAGGGCAAACAAAGTCAAGTTTTATCAAGTCGTAGCTACGTGCCAGAGCGCTGTAGGCATAAAACCTTAAACCGGTGATGTTTTGATAAGGGTCTTTAGTGGCATTATACTGATAAAAATAATCTTTGTAGCGTAAAACGATCTCAGCAATGCATCCGTTTCTAATTTGAAAGCGCAGCGGGAAGGCCCCTTCAGGAACAGATATTTTAACGTTGCAGTTGGGAGCATTTAGAAAGCTATCTGGGCCTTCAACTTGCTGAACGGTGTTGGCTGGAGCATCGTGGACACTGTAAAAAGTCATATACTCTCTGTAAGCGGTGGGAGAATCGGCAGGCGGGGGAGCAACTGCGTTTTGTTCCTCGGCGCGCGAGTAAAAATTCGCCCCTGTAATAGTTAAGATCAGCAGTGAATATAATCCAGACAGTGCGAGAAAGATCTTTGCACAATATTTACTTTGAGTAGACTTTTTGTTCTCTAACAAGTTTTTGGCCTAAATCCTTTCTTTGAAACTCTTCACGTCGCTGAATACCGCGCCACAACTTTAGCCGCAACGGCTTTGCACATTCTAAGCCGATCCTTTTGAGTTTTTGAGAGCATTGAGTTTAATATTCAGTCCCAGGAGAAATGGTGAAGCGTAAACTATGGGCAGGGTGTACCGCGGGCCGCCATCGTCAAAAAATGTAGGTGAAAAAACGCAGGTTAGTATGCTCACTAGAGAGGGTATCAGCAGGCAAAACTGGGTGAAATTGCCGGCTTTTAAATGTTTTAAGCTTAAATAGATGGCAAGGTAAAAAGCTAAAGCCGCGTTGCAACCCAAATTTATTAGAGGCATTCTCCATAAACATTCGGTAAGGCTTACAGTTATGGCCTTGGGTAGAGCTAGCAGTTGCGGCTCTGGGAAGACTAAATGCCGGTGGTTTCTGGAAAAGCAGTAGATCCACATGCATTCCGTGTCTATGTCAAAAAAGCCGCTGACGCTGGTTAAGGTCGCTTCCAGGCAGGTAAAGGGATGACGGCAGAACTGGCCAAACCAGGCGGCAAAATAGGCGGGTAGCTTGGTGTTATCATTTTTGTAGGTGGCTTTAACGTCATCGCTACAGAAGCGGTCGTAAAGTAACGGCAGAGCCTCGTAATAAAGTACGTCGTTTATTGCTCTCTTTTCACTGGAGGTAATTTCGGTAGATGCGCACATGTCGGCTTTATGTGCATCTATAGCTTCCGGTACCCTGGGAGTAAGTTGGGGATCGTATTCCTTAACATAGCGAGCGGTTTGCTGGAAGGGCACGGAGAGAATCTCCCTAACACCGCCGGGGGTGCTCAGAACTAGCTTAGACAGGGCCAAATAGTATCCACCCAGCAATACGCAGACAATGGTTAAGGTAAGACACAGCTTGCCATAATACTCTTTTTTTAAGAGCCTAAGAAATGCCAAAACGAACAGGCAGGCTAGCACTATGCCTATGCCGTTTTTTCTAAATATGCAGAAGAGAAAAGCGGTTACGCCTAAATAAGCGTAGAGGCTTGAGCGGATAGCGAAAGCAGACGACGGGCGCAGCATGATTTTTGCCAGCAGGGCTATGAATAATACAACTAGACAAGCGTAGAGGTTGTCCTTGACCAGTGAGGTACAGTAAGAAAAGTAGAGAGGCACGATGGTATACACCACGAGCATCCCCAAGCGCCATCTGCGCGGAAGTTGCAACTCGTAGCCAACTTTTATGCTGTAGGCCAGCATCGAAGAGCAGAGCAACATCTGCACTACAATCAAAAAGAATACCCCTAGATTGGGAGAACCAAAAATAGCGTTGCCAATGTCAACGGTCAATCCCATAAATACGCTTGAAGCTACCGGCCAGAATTTGTGTCCCAGCGGGAAATAGCCAAAGTATTCCTCCAACTGAAAGTAGGCGTCCCATTCCAAGCCGGCGGGATATTTTATTAAGGCATGGGGTAGCCAGCCCAAAAAAATAACCGCCCAACTACCCAAAAATAAGTGCTGCTCCCAAGTATTCAGATATTTGGCAAAGGCGTCGCTAACTTGAACCGGCCTTTGTAGGAGGTAATCAAGCACTTTTCCGCCCATTACAAATAGATAACGACAGGTAAGGTAAAGGCCTAGGCACATTGTCGAAAATACCAGCAAAGTTAAAAAATCTATGCTGATCTGGTAGAAGCTATATTGGTAGGTGTAGGTTCGGCCAATAATTAACCCTAAAGTAATTAGAATCGCCATAAAATTTTCCAGCCAGGTTAGACGGGAGGTGGAAAACTTGTAAGCGGTATAGGCAAAGGCTAGGCTGGAAAAGGTAAAGGTCAGGCTGCGATCCCAAAGCAAACGCTGAATAACAAGGCTGAGCCTGCTTAAAAAGCTTTCTGCAGCATTTAGGTTTAACGTAACCAACCAAAGCCCATCGTTGTAAAGCGTTATGGCTACATACAGAAAGAAACCTATGAACAACGGCCTGAAGGCGTACTTCCAAGGTAGCCGATCTAAGGAACTGGGCTGGTTGGAGGAAATCATAAAGCTATTCTCCTTTCTGCTGATGAGGCTTTATCGGTAAGGCTCAATCCTACGATAAGCGGGGCAGCGTAGGTTATGGGAAATGCGTATCTTATTCCACAGGTGCAAGCGAAAGTAGGAGAAACCAGGCAGACTAATATGCCTACTATTGAGGGTATAAGCAGGTAGAAAAGGTTGTATTTTCTTTGGCTGATATACAAAATGGATAGATAAATTATCGCAAAAATAGCCACAGCGGTATTGCTGACTA
>OMRK01000194.1 GCA_900313515.1 uncultured bacterium
ACGTACTGCGGTTGAGCTTGCTTCTGAGGGTTTTTTAATTTGTCAAGCCAGCGGATTCCGTAACCATAATTACCTGGAGAGTCACGCCATTCATAGGTGCCGTCTTTCGTCTCCAGGAGACATTTTTTGCGCTGATATTTGAGGGTAGAGGAGGCGGCATCGTAACGCCAGATTGCATATACCGGGGGGCGTACGTCTGAGCGAGGGGTAGCTACGTAAATACCAACATACGGGGAAGCTATGGCGCCGGTGGCAGCCAGTTCAGAGCATCCCCAATCGAAATTGCCCATAGTGCGTGGATCCTTAAAATCGCACAGCTCGGGAGATGTGGCCAGCACCCTACCTTGCGAGTCGGTGATCACCAGCTTAGTGAACACACCCCTCTCATCGACTTTAAAAACCTTGAGGCTTATGGTTTCAGGGATATCATCGCCATCGAGGTCGCCCTCAATGGATTCCACTATCTTGCCCACTGGAAAATTATTCTGCCAGGGCTCTTGAGCCGATGTCTGCGTAGAAAATCCAAAAAGCACAGCCAAAGCGGCTGCAGACGTAAGTAAGCCTTTGCCGAGAAAACTTTTACTCATGTACCTAACCTCACTCTCACTGCCGATTATCGCGTCGGGTACTTTCTAAAACTTACTTTTGTTCCCTTTACCCGCACTATCTGTTAGAGGGTAAAAGTTGAAGAAATGAGCATTGAGGAGAAAAATTAGTGAACTTTTTTCGGTTGGATGGGTGCTATGGGTTTGATTTCAAGATCCATCAGGCCGATCAGAGGTTTTACAGGGTTGGTGGTATTGTTAAGGTGTTGCAGTTCTGGAGAAGAGCTAGGATCCACGTAGAGAGTAACCCAGACACGTCCATCGGTGGCCAGTGCGCGAGGAAGGAAGAGTGGATAAGAGCTGGCAGTTGGTTTGGTTTTGAGCGTAGCTACCCTTACGTTGTTAATTAATACATGCACTATTTGGGTTTGATAGCGGGAAAACATTTTAAGTGTAAGGAGCAGATCCGAATTTAGGTCTTGAGGTAGTTGGAACAAAACAGCGGAGTTAAAGCCCATCCAGCGCCCCCAATTTTTGGGCTCGTAAAAGCAACCTAAAAACGTTGCCCAGTGCTCTTGTGAGAAGCTGTAAGAATGTTCAATATCTGGCAGTACTGGGTAAAATGAGGTTGGTGCCACTCCCCATGATTGAGTATCAACATTGAATAAGTAAATGTCGTCTTGTATGTTGTTGATGCTTTTGTATCTCATAACGCTTATGGGAAACATGAATGAGTTCCAATATTTGAGAATTAGGTTGTGGGATATAGGTTGCTGACCGCTGTATCCTTGTATGGTCTTTATACCGTAAGGCTCTGCCATAGCCCAGACGTAAAGTGACAGATTGGCGGCCTCCTCTATATCTGCAGCCATGTTATTGGTGTAAGCCGCTATGACGCGGGCATGTTTGGGAGGCTGTATATCTGAGGATTCAGCATAAATATTGCGGGGCAACTGGCGCATATTTATGTTTGTAATGACAATGGCCGCGATCAGCATTAGTTGGCAAAATGAATTTTTAAATTTGAAATCGTTCCATAGATAGGCAAATAAAATGGCAGAGGGTAGGGTTAAGAAAAACCACCATCTTATAAGAATCCTTAGAGAACCCGCTCCTGGCAAAAATTTCCAAATCAGCCACCAAGGTGAACATGTGCCTATCTCTATAATCAGAGGAACTGAAACCAGAAATGCTGTTGTTAGTAATCCGATAATTTTAGGAGAAATGTTACCATAGAATCGGTCGTTTCGTGACTTGCCGTAATAGCTGGAGATAAAGTAAGACAGAGTCAGTATAAATACAAGGGAATATCCGAATACTAATTGGGCCTCACTTTTTCCAGGTCTGGAGGGATTTATCCATGTGTACAAATTCCCCAAAATGAGGTTATCCTCGCCGAGGTTAAAAATATCGATGATTCCAGGCAGGTGGGGAAGCTCTTCTTCCCAAGATCTCATTCCAAATACAAAAGCCAAAGGCAGGTAAAGTTTAATTAACGGCAGCAAAAAAAGAATGAAAAAGGCCAAGTAAAGCAACGCTTCTTTGTAGTAGCTTTTGGCAAACTTCACAAGCTCTAGTTGTTCGCGGTTCAGTATTAGGTAAGAGACCAGCATGATGAGCAAGAAAAGGATGGAAAAGTAAAACATGTACCAGCTGGAGTAGGCTGTCAAGGCTATCAGGGCCAGACCGAATATAATGAGCACTTTTCTTTTAAAATCTGAACATGTACTCTTGTGTACATAGCCAAAATAACAGAGTATGACAGGAATAAAGCTTATAAACATCATCTGGGTGTGATGGGTGATGTGGATTGCGTAGGAGTTGCTAAAAGAGAAGCAGAGAACGCCAACAAACGAGGCCGTATTGGTTAATTTGGCGAAGTGATTCAAAAAGTAAAATAAGGCTAGGCTGCCTATAAGATGCAGAATAACAAAGGTAAGGTTACAGGCAGTGAAGAGATTGGAACCTATTAGACGCAAGGGAACATACAGCAGGGAATCGCCAAGAAGTATTTCGCTGTAACCCAAGTTGTTGGGATGCGGGTAAAATTGGGATAGATTTGCAATCGTTTCTGTGCCTTTGATGACATTGAGCCAATGTTCCAAAATTAGGTTGACAAGCCTACCATCTAAGGAGGCCCCCAATAGGGCGCCCTCACAGAGCATGTATCTGAAAAAAAAAGCTTCGCACAATAAAATTAGTATAATGTAAGGCCAGATCCTGCGATTGTCCTTGACATGTGTTTGCTGATTTTTTGTGCACATATTGCTAGAAGCCTTCCTGCCACTATTTTTATAACTGGTCAAGTTTACTAT
>OMRK01000118.1 GCA_900313515.1 uncultured bacterium
GCCTTGCCTCTCCATTTGGGGGAGATAATTGTAAGTTTGGACACTGCTGCCCGCCAAGCGAAAGAAGATGGTGTGAGCATGCATCACATGATTGCTTGGCTTTTGGCTCATGCAATGCTTCATTTGGTTGGTTTTGACCATCCTAACGAAGAGGCGCGTCAAATTATGCGTAACTATGAAGCAAAAATACTGAGAACTTTGGGTTTTGCTTACTTGCCCAAAATGGCTCAAGAACAATACATAGGTGAGGCGTAAGTGGCTAAGCAACTTACTATACATACCTGCGGCACAGCCCGCAACAACCCTGGTAGTGCCGGTATCGGCTTGGTAATTGAAACCCCCAAGAACGGACAGATCCTCATATCTGAGAATATAGGCATTGCCAGCACCCAGCAGGCTCAGTATCAGGCTGTGATCATGGCTTTGCTGTGGACTATCGAGCATAAGTACGACAAAGTCAACATATACTTAGATAATGCCAAGATGATCCGCAGTCTGCTCCACAATCCTACCGTAACTGACTTAGATACTTTGGGCCTCCATAAGCGAGCTAGGCGGCTGGCCAGATCTATTAATACAACTTTTTCACTCTACGATGGATTCGAACCTCACAAGGTCATGACTTTGGCTTTAGAAGCCAGCTTACGGGAATCTCCAGACAAACCAGAGGCCAAGACCTCTGATGATTCTTCGAGAGAAGACGAACAAGCACCATATGCGCCCCTCCCTTCTAAAAATCCGTCGACAGAACGGCTCTCCTCCCAAGTAACCGATAACGGGGGGCAACCAGCCCCCTCAGCGCAGACTAAATCTTCAGCCGATGCAGGTGGCACAGATTCGACTCCTGCCACCTCCAGTGGCCAGCATTCTTCCACAGGACAACTCAAGGATAGACATGCCATTCAGCAATCTGCTGGCGGTGTAGTCTATAGGGGCAAGGGTGATAAGCTTCAGGTGTGTTTAATCGCAAAGAAAAACGGAACTCTGTGGGCCTTGCCCAAGGGTAGAATTCGGAGCGGTGAAACCTGGGAGGCAGCAGCTGTCCGGGAAGTACTAGAGGAAACTGGACACCTGGCCACCATAGCTGAACGCATAGATCAAATCGAGTACTACTTCTACTGGCGCGACAACCGCACCCTCTACTACAAGCTGGTAACCTTCTTCCTTATGCCGGTGATTCAGGAAAATGTTTCTCTGCCAGATGGTGAGGCCAGCGCAGTGGCCTGGTTCGACATAAACGATGCTTGGCAGAAGTTGTACTATCAAAGCGAAAAAAGCATTCTGCAACAGGCCAAACGTAGCTTGCGGGCAGCCAACATAATTTAGTACTTTTTCGTTCGGCTACACAGGTGGAGAGCCACAATGCGAACCTAAGTGAACCTCAATTGGGAAAACGCCTTATTAATGCTGGCAAGTTGATAGCCCCCAACGTCGGGCAGGGGTTGTTCGGCGGGTGCAGAACGCAGGTGAGTTTACTTAGCGAAAGTATTTTCAGCAGATACCTGTAAAAACCAAGGATAAGGTTTAGAGTAAGAGTCAGTTAATGTTCCGGGCGACTGGTGTAGATTTAGGACATACAGAGACACGAGTGGTAACGGTGGGCCAGCTGTGGGGAGCGCCTGTTCGTGAAAGCTTAACTTTGGAGAATTTGAAGTCTCCGTTTGTAGGCATGCCTTCCGACCAGCTGACCATAAGAACCCTGAACGTGCCCGAATCGAACCGCGAAGTGCAGGGCAACGTAATAAAAGAAGAGCTGGGCTTGTCTCTTCCTTTTGCCGTATCTGATGCTTCATGGGATTGGATTGTAAACGAAAATAATGCCACAGTAGCGGTGACTTTAAACACCCAGTTGGCTTCCTTCAAGAAGGGTTTACCGGCCGAGGCAGTCGTCGAAGCCGAGCCTTTCGGTTATCTACGCATATGTCGTTCTTTGAAACTTGAAGAAGCCCTAGTATTTGATTTCGGAGCTACTCGAACTGTTACATGCGCCATAAAAGAAGGTTCCATCGCCTGGGTGCGCGTCTCCTTCCGTGGTGGCCGCAGCTTGACCCATGAGATTGCTGTTGAACACGATCTGGGGTCCGAGGAAGCAGAAAAGCACAAGCAGGCCTTAGGTATGGAGGAGCCCAAGTGCCAACAGTGGCTGGCCGATATAGTAAACGGTAGCCTGCTGGTTAATCCAGTTCCCTTCGATAAGGTCTTTATATGCGGCGGCGGCGCCCAAATGAAAGGTCTATCGGATGAATTAGGCCGACTTCTAGGCCATCCCGTTGAACTTCTGCCCATGCCAACCGGGTTGAGCCCTTACCAAGATGCCGCCGCCTACGGTGCGGCTCTAGCCGGTAAGCCCGGCGCTGCTCGTATAGATTTGAAGGAAACGGTTCAAGAAACGGTACAGGCCATTCCTTGGAGTCTGGCAATTTGGCTAGTAGTTCTGCTACTTTTGGCCACAGTTAATTTAGAATTACATCACTATACAGCCGATAAGGTTTTAAAACAGCAGATTGCTGTTTACCAGCAAGCAGCCAAGAAGGTTCTCCCCCAGCTGGCCACCCAAGAACCGGAAAGCTACCAGGCGGAACTAAATAAGCTCACCGATGCCAACATTTCCAGCAAGCGTTCCTCGCCCGAGTACATTCTGGAGATAATGGCCCAGCTAGCTCGCCCCTTAAGTCATCAGGCTCAGTTAGAAATTAGAAATTTTGATTTTAACAGTGAAAAGAACACCCCCACCATCACCATGGGAGGCAAGGCGGGCTCCCCCCAGCAGGTTGAGGAGTTCCGTCGAGGAGTGGAAGGGATACTGCAGAAGCCAGAGATTCTGGAGAACAAGAAGAGCCGTCAGGATGCAGTAACGTTCTCGTTGGAAGGGGGAGTGCCTACACCATGAACCAAGAGGTTTCCAAACGGACGTTATTCGTGCTACTGCTGGCCCTTTTAGTGGTGTTGTGGGGACTGTTGTATGCCTACCCGCGCCTAAACAGTATCCACGAACTAGAAAAACGCCAGGCTGGGTTGCGCAGTGAGCGTGACGGCATAACTCGAGCTATGCAGAATTACGCGCGTTCGCGGACGAATAAGGTGGTACCTAATCCTAACACGGCCACCTGGCTTAACAATTCTGTCATCAAGAAATTTGAAAAGAATGTAGAAGTCAACAATCCTTACAATAACAGCCAAGGTGTTCATGTAAAGCTTAGAGCGGTCACCGCAGAGCAAATTACAGAGCTCCTGGATTCATTGCGAAACGTCAATCTGATTTTTAAAACATTTAAGCTCGATGATGCCGATGGAGACGGGCGCTGGGATGTGGAGTTTATGATCGAGGTGCCGTCATGAAACTTCTCTCAAAAATAGGAGTCTGGCTAGCCGTTTTTGTGATCGTATTGATATGGCGTCTGCCCTATGAGACGATCATCGGTCGCGTTTTAAGCAATGCCGAAAGAGTCACGGGGATCTCTATAACCTGGGAAGATATGTCCATGGGTCTTACGGGCGTGAATTTGAAGAAGCTCCTGGTCTCTCTTCCTTCCGGTAGCCGTTTTACAGCCGACACAGCCTTCATAAGTTACTCTTGGAAGGGTCTGCACATGCAGTTCAGGCAGTACGATTCTCCGCGCATTTTAGCTGCCGCCATGAATCGAACGCCAAGCTCTGATGAAAGCGAGACCTCCGGTAGGAATTCTGATGCAGGAGGCGTTTCCAAAGGGAAGGCAGGTCCCTCTGAGAGTTCTATTTCTCAAGATTCATCCATACCCGGCTCGGCTTCTTTGGCTCTAGATGCATCTCAGTTAGAGTTCAAAAGTGAGAACTTAGCCCTGGAGACAGGTTCCAAGGATCTTCAGGCTGTACAATTGAGCGGCCAGTTGAGCTACAATTACCAAACCTCACATGGCAAGGGCGTTTTGAATTTTAAGGTTCCTGCCTTAAAAGCATCCCTACCTGTGGAGCTGTACAATCTGGAGATTGGTTCCACCTTGACCATAGAACCTGATGGAATCGGTGCTGGTGCAGAAGGCAATAAAGCATTACCCAATTCGAGCGAAATAGAGGAAAATGTTGAAACTAACAATTTAGACCCACAGCCTCCATCTGGCTCAACGACCGGACGGCGTGTCCGTAAAGCCCACCGCCATACCAACTCCAAGAGAGCCAGATCGGGCAGAGAACTCAAAATTGACAATCGCCTAACTCTTTACAGTCCGGACGTGACTGGCGAGGGTGTGGTGTTTATGTACACAAATCAAGATAATCCGCCTGAATTAGACGGAACTATAACTTTTAAGACGAAGATATTTGGCACCCACAAGGTAGATATAGCGGGAACGTGGGCCAACCCTGAATGGAACATAGCAGGAGTGCGCTAAGTGAATAAATTCCGAGTATACATAATGACTTCTTTAATGGCAGCCCTAGTATCTTTAGGGCCGGCCTGGGCCCAGATGCCAAGCAAGACTCAGGAGGAGTCGGCAGAACCTAAAAAGCCCATGCTCAGCCAGACGATCGCTGAATCCATGCGCAACGGACACGTTCTGCTAAATTTCGAGAACATCGACATCCGCGTATTGTCACGTATGATGAGCGAGCTAACCGGTCGCAACATCATAGTCGATGAAAAAGTCAATGGCAAACTGACTATCCTTTCCTCTCGCCAAGTCAGCATTCCCGAAGCCTGGGATATCTTCAAAGCTGCCATAAATCGTTACGGGTACTCGATAATGAACAAGGGTGATTACGTGCAGATCATCCCCAACAATGTAGCCCGCAATCGAGGCGCCATGGTCCCTGCCCTGCAGGCCAACCCTGCAGGAGACGATTACGTTATGGCAGTGCTCATTATGAGCCAGGGAGATCCCGAAGCAGTGGTCAATTCCGTTAAGCCCCTGCTCTCCGAAAATGGAGTTATTTCTGCTTACAAACAGGGGTTAGCCATTCTTATAGTCGATCAGGCCTCCATCGTTAACAGGATAGGCCAGATCGTCAAACGCATCGACACCATGGAGCCAACCATAAAAACAGAAGTTATCTTCCCTGTGTATATGGAAGCGGATAAGGTGGTTAACGCTATTAAACCTCTGTTTAAAGAACAAGAGGGCCGAAACACCTTTTCTATGGTGGCTTTCGGTCCGTCCAACGCCGTCATCGTCAACGCCTTGCCTCGCGATCTACAAAGTGTCAAGCGAATCCTCAAGACGCTGGACATCCGCACGGCGGCGCCCGTCAGGACAGAGCCAGCTCGTTTCTATGTTTATAACCTGCAATTTGCCCAGGCTGAGGACGTAGCCAAGATTCTTTCAGAAATGATTTCCGAGCGGCAAAAGGCAGTAAATGATCGTTTAAAAGAGCCTAAAATCCCCGGTTCCAGAGAGAACAAACCTGAGAGCAATACCAACAATGGGAATGTCGCCGACTCGGACAGTCCAACTGAAGCGGGCGGTGAAGTTAGCGGTGACACTCCCCTTACCGTAGGATTTACCTCCTCTAAGGTATCTGCCGATAAGGAGACGAACTCGCTGGTTCTCTACGTATCACCTTCCGAGTATAAGGATCTTGAGCAGATCATCTCCAAGCTGGATGATGAGCGCAACCAGATTCAGATCTCAGCAATTGTGGCCGAGGTTTCCCTCAAGCGCGTAAAGCAGTTAGGTATCGGCTGGCAGGCCATAACCGCCGGCGGTCTCATCGGCTCCTATAAAGGTGGTCTGACCGAAGAAGGTCTCTTGAATGTGCTGGCCGGTGGCAATTTTGTGGGTGGCGTAGTCGGCGGTAACACTCGCACCATTACCGTGAGCAATCAAAGCGTAGACGTTCCTGAGTTCTTCGCCTATCTATCTGCCCTAAATTCCAACAACGATTTTAACCTTATATCTGCACCGCGCGTTTTAACTCAGGACAACAAGAAAGCTACCATAAACGTCGGCCAGGTCGTACCCTTTGCCACTGGCGGCAAGCTGGATGCTTACGGTTCCCCCACCGTAACCTTCGACTACCGTGAAGTGGGAATCAAACTGGAAGTAACTCCACATGTGAGCAACGGCAGCAAAAACAGCACTAATAAGCAGGGCGTGAGCAAGATCCGCATGGATGTCAAGCAAGAGATCCAAGAGGTCACTGAGTATCTCAATCAGGAGATGGCCGGTGTGAGCTTCAGTGCACCCGTGGTTTCCAACCGCAGTGTTAATACAACAGTGACTATTCCCGACGGTAAGACTCTGCTCATAGGTGGTCTGATCTCTAAGCGCACCACCGACCAAGTCAAGGGCATTCCCATTCTCAAAGATCTGCCCATTATCGGTGGCCTGTTCCGCGATAAGAGCACCGACGATCAAAAAACCAGCATCTTTATTTCCCTAACTCCTAAGATAGTGGATCTGGACGAGCAAGAAGATCGCTACGACGCATCTGTAGTGCCATATTTAAATGACATAGGCAATGCCGGCGATCAAAATTACGAGAATCGCGATACAGACGTGGAGGCAGATCCTAAAGTTCCCACCTACGAACAGTCGGGCGGCCTCAACGTCTTCCCAGCCGGTTCCTCATCCGAAGCCTCCCCAAAAAATGAGGCAAGTCTGCCTCAAGATGTTACTTCTGCGCAGATTCAGCAAAAAACAACTGCGTCTGCACAGAACGCCTCGCTCAGCAAGAAGAACGGCAATAGAACGGCTAGATACCAAGCTAAGAGTCCTGCTTCGCTCAAAAACAGAAAGCAGATCGCCAATGGGCAAAAACAAAAAGAAGCCAGCACCGGCCTAGAAGCTTCCCAAAACCTGCAGACTCCTCTCGCCCAACCGACCGAGGGAGACAACCTGACCGCCTCCGTAAGGTCTAATTACAAAAATAAGCGTAAATCGGCCCACCAACGTCGGCGTGTCTTTGACCGTATGCCTGCCGGTGAGATAATAAGTACCGATTCCAAAGTTTCCGACCTCCGCAATGGAGCATCAAGTGTTGCTAGCAAGGAAACAGTTGATAGTGTAAATGCTGAAAACGTTCCAGCGAATTCGGAGGCTTCCGCATCAGAGGTTCCTTACGAACAGGCTCCCACGCGCGCCTTGAGAGTTTTACCTCCTAACCACCAATCGGATCCCACCGAGAATTCCCCGACCGTCTCAGAAGATCAGGAGCAGCCGAAACAGGAGCAGGTTATGCCGACCCGCATCCATTTGGGCCAGGCTTTCGAATGAGACCTCACTAGGTAGCCAGAAGATTGATTTTCAATAAGTAAAAAAGTTTAGGAAAAACGCATGCCTACCATTCCTACCGAGTTTTATCAGCGTCATCATATTCTTCCCCTGGAGGAAGAGGACAGTTTTATAAAAATCGGGATCCATCGCGACACGCCGCGCCAACTCTTTGAGGATATCCGCCTGCTCATGCACAAGGATGTTATTCCGGTGGTTATGAGCCGTGAGGAGCTGGAAAACGGTCTGCGCCGCATGATGGTTGAGGAAGAGAACCTCGGCCAAGATGATGAAGCTGACAACACCAAGGATGTGGACATAAGCCAAGATCTTCTGGCCGACGCCGCCGACGCTCCCATAGTCCGCCTTTTAAATACCTTGTTCCTGCGGGCTATGGAAACGCGCACCTCCGACATTCACATAGAACCTTATGCTGAGCAGACAGTGGTACGTATGCGCATAGACGGCGTCCTGCACGAGGTACACAAGATGCCCCGCTCCAGCCATCCCCAGCTGGTAGCTCGCGTAAAAGTTATGTCAAACCTGGATTTGGCCGAAACACGCCATCCCCAAGATGGCCGCCTGCATGTCCACTCTGGAGAGCGGCAGTTGGATGTGCGCGTCTCTATAGTGCCAACTCTGCATGGCGAGCGCGTGGTTATGCGTCTTCTGGAAAAGAACATGCAGATGCTCAGCTTAAAGCAACTTGGCTTAAATGAACATGACCGCAAGCTAGTCACCGATCTGGTGAGCCATCCCTATGGACTTTTTCTAATCACCGGCCCTACTGGTTCCGGCAAGACAACTACCCTTTACGCTATTTTGGACATGATCCGCTCACCCGAGCGTAACATCATCACCATTGAGGATCCGGTTGAATACCAACTAGCTGGCGTAGGTCAAATTCAGGTTAATGAAAAGATCGGTATGACCTTTGCCAGCGGCCTGCGTTCCGTGTTGCGCCAGGACCCCGATGTGATAATGGTAGGTGAGATTCGTGATCCGGAAACGGCCGATATTGCCATTCATGCGGCCCTGACCGGCCACCTGGTGCTTTCTACCCTGCATACCAACGACGCGCCCACCGCGGCTACCCGCCTTCTGGATCTGGGAATTCCGCCCTATCTGCTTTCGTCTTCACTCTTAGGTGCCATGGCCCAGCGTCTAGTGCGCAATCTCTGTCCCCACTGCAAGCAGCCATGCGATCCCGATCCTGCCGACCTGTACCGCTTAGGCTTGCAGAAAGCCCCAGCCGATGCTCATTTCTACAAGCCGATAGGCTGCCCGCAGTGTCACAATTCTGGCTATAAGGGTCGTTTAGGCATCTATGAAATAATGGACGTAGATGAAGATATGCGTAGCCGTATTGCCAGATCGGAAGATTCACGCATGTTGGGCAAAGCAGCGCGCGATAGAGGCATGGCTACCTTATTGGATGATGGCATTGCCAAAGTAGAACAGGGCCTAACCACTCCGCAGGAGGCCTTGCGGGCAGCCCGTCTGTAATTTTGTTTAGGAGCTGTAGAGCAGGAAAAGATGCCTCTTTATTCTTATGAAGGTACGGATGTTAAGGGCAAACAGGTGCGGGGCCTGGTGGCTGCCGTTTCACGCACCGTAGCCCACCAGAAACTTAAAGAACGCAAGATATTTCCCACTGCTATTGAGGAAGATGCCGGAACCCAGGGCGGACGTGCCGGCGATGACGATCTCGCTTATACCGTGTTGCAATTGGCGGCCCTTTTAAAATCGGGCATCCCTATGGATGAGGCTTTGGGCTCTTTAGCGGAGTCGGCCGAAAATGCAAAGCTGCGCAAAGCCCTGGCTCGTGTTCAGGTGCGCCTACGTGAAGGTGAAAGTCTATCTAGTAGCCTTACCGAGGATAGCATATTCCCGCCCATGCTAGTGCGCATGGTCAGCGCCGGTGAAGAAGCTGGCCAGCCCGGCGTTATTTTAGAGCGTTACGCAAACTTTTTGCAGGATGAGATCGAGCACCGCCGAGCCCTGCAATCGGCTTTGGCTTATCCCATAGTTTTGGTTAGCCTTTCTATACTTTTACTGATCGCCTTGGTCATGTTTTTGACTCCGGTCATTCAGGGCATGTATGAATCCACTGGAAGCGAGTTGCCCGCAATCACCCAAATGATGGTTTCTTCGGGGTCATTCCTGCGTGAATGGGGAATATTCGTCGCCTTAGGAGCAGTAGCCCTGTATTTCTTGATTTCTCGTTCACTTTCAGGCTTAACCAAAGACCGGCTCAAGATGAATCTTCCCCTGCTAGGGCGCATGGCCAAGGATGGACTCTTGGCCCGCTGGGCTCGAACCCTGGCACTTCTGCAAGGTTCGGGCGTTCCGCTGGTACGCTCTCTGCAAATGAGTCGCGAGGTGGTGGACAACTTGGCCTTAGACAAAGAACTACGCGGCGTAGAGCAAGCGGTTGAACGCGGTGATGGCCTCGCCAAGTCGCTGGCTCGGGTAAGGTTAATTCCACCGCTTTTGCAACAGTTTCTGCGCACTGGTGAAAAAACGGGGAATCTGGATGAAATGCTGGTCTCGGCCGCCTCTTTCTACGAGAAAGAGCTGGCCCGGCGTCGCCAGACCTTGATACGCTGGCTCGAGCCATGTCTTATCTGCTTTATGGGTGTGGTGGTTGGCTTTGTGGTTATATCGGCCCTGTTGCCCCTCTCGCAGCTCTCAGCTCAACTCTAAATATGCCAAGCAAAGATGCGGGCCGCTACCGCTGGGAATCCCACCGGCGGCGGCCCGCACTCATTTCGAACACACTCCGTGCCCAATACTCCCCTCGGCACCTCTACTTTCTGCCAAACCTAGCAGTCAAGGCCTCCTGAACGTTGTAGCCACCCCTGGAAGCGTTTTCTTCCTCATCTTCATCTTCCCAACGACTCCTGCGCTTCCGACGTTTATTATTAGAATTGCGAGCCGCGCGAACGTTAACCTGAGAGAAGGCCGAAGCACCAAAAACGGAAGTTGTCTGACCGCCGAAGGCCGAGGCTACAGGACCAGCCTTGACTGGGCTTGTGGCCACTCCAGCCTGCAAGCCTTCATCAGCTTCTGCCTCTGCCTCGATCTCTTCGGCCACAGCATCAGCATCTAATTTTGCCAGGGTCTCCCAAGGCAATACTTCGCGATCCGGTGGTGCCGTAATAATCTGCTGCATAAGGTGAACGTTGTCAGGGTAAGATGCCAAGACAAAGGGCACCGGCACCTGCAACTTACCCTTAACTGAATTGGGAACTATAACACGAGTGAACTCGCTCCCTTTCGTCTCTGCAGACTTGCCACTGGCAGATTCATTGCTGGCTTCGACCGGTTTGGAGACCTTGCCATCAAAGTTCATACCTTCCATAAGCGGCAAGAAATCATCGTCTAAACCGCCAGAAATATCATCGAAATGGATATCGGAATCACCTAAACCGCCATCGAAGCCTCCTACAGGTCCAGCATCGGCGTAAAGATCATCTTCACTTACCGCAGTTTCAACAACAATCTCTTCCGTACCGACCTTGGCCGGCTCCGCCTCTTTTTGACGGCCAAGTCTATTCGCTTCGCTAGCCTGCTTAGCCATATTAGCCAGCCTGGCCTCATCACGCTCCTTAAGATCCCTAACATTGGCCATTTCCCGCACAGCAAAACTGTTATCAGGATCCAACTCAAGAAGGTGACTCAAAACTCTAACAGCATTGTCGTACTCTTTAAACTTTACGTAATCGGTGGCCACCTTCGAAAGCTCGGTAATGGCTTCCGAACGATTAGAATTGGCGAAATAGATATCACCCAACAATTCTCTGGCCTCAGAATCGTCGGGATTTGTAACTAAAATTTTACGCAGGGCCAGAGCAGCTTCATCGTACTTTTCCGTCTTCTGCAGGCCTTGAGCCAGCCCATAAAGAGCTTCACGGTTATCGTAAACGATATGCATGCAGTTTCTGTACTCGGATACAGAATCGTCATAACGCTCCAGCAGAAAGTATATTTGGGCCAAGCGCAAGGCAACATCTATATCATCGGGAACCAGCATGCGCAGACGGCGATACAATTCCGCAGCCTTAACGTACTCTGACCTGTTCTCATAGAAGGAGGCAATGCTACGACATTGCTTAATGCACTCTTGCATATTTCCCAACTGCATGTGCACATCGACCAACTTCACAGCCAGTTCCATACGCGCAGGATAAGCATCCAGTGCTACCTGCAAGGCCCGAACTGAATGTTCACCATCACCCACGTCGATAAAATAGCTGGCATACTCTTGGACAGTCTTAATATACTCATCCTCGTCGCCGATTTTCTGCAGACAGCGCAAAACCCCCAAACGTGCCTCCAAAGAGCCCA
>OMRK01000119.1 GCA_900313515.1 uncultured bacterium
GTTTGTTCTAAGTGCGGTGAGGCTATCAATGGCAAATATTACCCCCTCGATGACGGTCGAAAATTGTGCGTCAGCTGTTATGATAAGAGTAAACCGAGATGTTCTGTTTGTGGTCAAGAGATAAACGGTAAGTATACAATTCTTGAAGACGGCCGAAAGTTTTGCGCCAGTTGCTATGATAAGAGTAAACCGAAATGTGCTGGTTGTGGCCAAAAGATAAACGGTAAGTATTACACCATTAAAGACGGCCGAAAGTTTTGCGTCAGTTGCTATGAGAAGATTAGGCCGAGATGTGCTGGGTGTGGTCAAAATATAAACGGCAAATATTACACTCTTGATGACGGTCGAAAGTTGTGCGCCAGTTGTCATGAAAAGAGTAGGCCGCTTTGTGACAGTTGCGGCCAAAAGATAGGAAATAAATGGTCCGTTTTTAAGGATGGCCTTAACTGTTGCAAAAATTGTTCGACAAACAAGTCGCTGCCGCACTGCACGGCCTGCAACATTCCTGTGGCTCAAGGCGGCTTGGAGCTTTCCGACGGTCGGCGAATCTGTCCGTTCCATGCTGGAACAGGGAGGGAGAATGATTCTCTATTCAGTTTTAATTTGACCAAGGCGGTTGTTAATGAAGAACAACTGCAGGCCTACTATCCTGTGGCTAAAAAGCTTATGTTGCAGTATGCCAGTCCTAGGTTAAAACTTGATGGTCTGGATATTCAAATATATATGGTCAATGGACCTGAAATACGCAAGGTAAAGGACGGCGATGAATGCGGGTTGGCTTGCCCCCGTTATGACAGAGACAAAAATTTCAGGGTTAAGCGGAGGTTTGACGTTTATATCTTGGAGGGGCAGCATCCCGAAGATGCTCTAGATACTATCTGCCATGAGCTTGCCCATGTTTGGCATCATGCCAATACCCGTGCTAGTAAGTATCCTAAACGTCGTGTGGAAGGGTTCGCCGAATGGGTGGCCTACAAAGTGAATCAGGGATTGGGACGCAAAGAGCAGATTAAAGGCATGCTTGCTAAGGAAGATCAGAATTACAGCGGAGGCTTGAAGGATTATTTAAAAATTGAATCTGAAAGCGGCGTGGCTGGTGTTTTCGATTACGCACTGGGCAACGAGTTGCCCAACAGCAAGTGCGTTAAGTGCCACAAGCATCTTCGAGATGGTCTAGCTCACGATTTAGAGAATGGTACTGCAGAATGTGAAGATTGCTATCTGGCCAGCGTTCCTAAGTGTGCTAAATGTCATCGGTTACTCTTGAACGTCCGTTATTATGATTTGCCCGATGGAACGCGTAAGTGTGAGGGGTGTTATCTTAACAAAACTGGGGATCGGCAATCTGGAAAAAAGTTGGCTTTCTGGGACTGGGTTGGGCATTACCTGGACCTAGGCAGGGGATAACTTCGAAGCATAGAAATTTTAACCGGTTTGTTTTGTAACAGAAGATACAGCCAGGTAGGGCTTTCCTGCCGCTCACCTTTGTGAGGTGGAGCCACGATGAGCTGAATGTGTTAGGTTAGTAGGGAGATTTTCGAGCATGGTGGAAGAACAGCACCGTCCCGTATTGCAGGGTGAATATAAGTTAGTGAGCGTTCTGGAGACGGTGGAGGACAGCACCGTTTACCGGAGCCAGTCGGTCAGCCACTCCGAGCGGGTTTTTGCCATACGCGAGTTTAAGCTGGAAGGCTTTGAGGCGCCGGAGAAGCGGGCTATGGTTTCTTCTTATTTCCAGCCCATTGCTCAAAGCTATATGGATTTTTCCGATCCCTGCCTCACCTCTCTGCGCGATTTCTTTATTGAAAATGGCTACATATACTTTGTTTTCGATTTTGTTCCTGGATGTCGGCTCAGCAATTATTTGAGGATGCGTCACCGTCCCCTCCCGGAGGTTTTGGCCTTAGACATTTCCTACAAGATAGCTAGAGCCATGGAGCTGTTGCACTCGCGCGATCCTATAAAGTTCTTTGCTGATGTCTCTATAAGCAATGTTATTTTAGCTTCCAATGGTTATATCATGCTTACCGATTATGGATTGGGTAAGCTGTTGGCTCCTCGCCCTATAGATGCCCCGCGTATGGGTACACCTGGATATGCCGCACCTGAACAGTATGGGCTGGCGGGCATTGTTGGCCAAGCTACCGATATTTACGGGTTGGGAGTTATAATGCACCAGCTGGTTACGGGTATTGATCCTCTCAACAATACCACTGGTAAACTGGCTCCTATAGCCGATGTTAACCCGGCTATAAGCGACGAGTACATAGAAATAGTGAACATGGCTACCCATAAGGAGGCTAAGAAGCGCTTTATCTCTGCTTCCGACATGGCCGATGCCATTTACTCCATATCACCGCGCCGCGGACTCAGCACTAAGAGTCTTAAGCGCAACATTGTTAGCGATTTTTTGGCTTCCATAAAGGCGCCTTTCGTGGCCAATTAGTTGCATTCAGCATTGAACAGGAAGGCAATGGCTTTCTGTTCTGGCCAGTCAGTTTTGGAGAGTGTAGAGCCAATCGCGCGGTGACGCACTTGGACATTGAAGGCCAGCTACTTCGAAAGTGGCTGGCCTTTGTTGTGTGGAAGCTACTATCTTATCGTCCTACATAACTTTCACATTATCAGCTACTTTGATTCGGTCTTCGGGAATTTCCGCCATACCTATGCGGTATTTGCCATCGACCATGCCTTCTTTATCGATCTTGTGGCCTTGCTCTTGAAGCTGCTTAAAGTACTGTTCGGCAACTTTCTCGCGGGGGATGAGCCTATCTGACTCTATAGCCACATGGGTGCCCTCAACTGGCTTACCTTCACTGTCCACAAAGAAGAATCCCCAGTGAACCAGACGCCCCAAAAGCTTGAGGCCATGGCGGTGGTGTAGAACGGATTCCTTCATTCTATTCAAATGACGCAAAAGCGAAGCTAGCTGCATATGGAGTTCGCCGCTTTCGGGGAATTTCTTTAAGCCTTCTTCAAAGATTTCTATTGCCTTATCCATCTCTTGACGGCGCACATAGTAGTGAGCCTTGTGGAACCATAGCTCAGAACTGGTCGGATCTAGCTCTATAGCGCGGTCGAAGGAAGCCACAGCTTCGGCTTGCTTGTCCTCAATTAGGGCTAACGAGATGCCGTTAATCACGTAAAGCTTGGCCTGCTCGGGATACTTGGCCAGAGCGGGCTTGAGAATCTCCACCGCAGATTGGGGCTCACCCAAACGACAATAAACCATGGCCATGTTGCCTTGGGGAATATAGTCATCGGGGTTAAGTTCCAGGGATTTGTCGAACAACTCCTTGGCTGTTTCCAGCTCTTTCTTGTTGACTTCGGCATCGTCGGAGTGTATGTTGTTCATATGGGCTTCGCCAATATGGTTGTAGACTCTGGCTTTGTCGATGTTGCTCAAAGGGGTTTCCAAAGCTTCGGTGAGGCAAGCGATGGCTTGAGGCCACAACCCCAGGCGCAGAAAACAGTTGCCTAAGTGAACCTTAATTTTGGGATACTTGGGATCTAGGGAATTGATCTTATCGAAGCAACCGGCAGCTTGGCTGATATTGCCATGTTCGCTCAAAAAGGCTCCCAGTTCGAAAAGGCAGTCCGTGTTTTCGGGCATGTCCTTACATGCCTCAGTTAAAACTTTAAAGGCCTCGCCGGGCTTGTCCAGGTCCTGGAGCAACCCAGCCTTGGCACAGTAAGCTTTGCCATTTTGGGGATCCAGCTTGATAGCTTTCTCGACGGCTTTGAGGGCCTCTTCGAGGTTGTCGTCGTCTTCTAACTGTTCGGCTAATTCCAGAAGCTCAGAGGCACTGGAGAGGGAATCTATGTCTTTAGTCATAGGTAGGCTTTTCCAGAGGGGGCGCTGTTTTCCTCTGCATCAGCGGCAACTGCGTGCGTAACAAGGTAAAGATCGTCTTTATGGTTTGATGAGGTAGCTGCTAAAATTGGTGTACATAATTTACTGTCCGCATCTTTGCCCCACCACCGAACCTTGGAGTAACTCGGTTTGGGCAAGATAAGCCTTAGCGATGTTACGGGTAGTTTTTGAAACCGTTTACTGCCGTTGCATAGATTGATGATGTTTGATAGTTGGCAGTCCGAAGGGCAGAGGTGAGTGCCGATTTCTTGGGTGGGGGTGTTGACAATCAGGCTGTTTAGGAGCATAATTACCCCCGTAGTCTTTGGGCCTTCCCTTGTGGGTGAATGGTTTTGAGACATGCGGGAGTGGCGGAACGGTAGACGCACGGGACTTAAAATCCCGAGTCCGTAAGGGCGTGAGGGTTCAAATCCCTCCTCCCGTACCAAAGAGAGCGGTTTCCTTCGTAGGAGCTGCTTTTTTTGTTTTAAAGATTTTAGGTAGTGCCTTTAGACTGGGGTGCTTGCGGTAGCTGCTTCACTTTTGGAGGTATGGTCTTCATTTTGATTTAGTCCGACAGAAAAATAGGATGGGCTGGTAAGTTTTTCTAGTTATTTGCAGAATTGTCGAAGGAAATTTAACTAGGGTGCTGGTTGGGGCTGTGAATTACCAGGTTATCGATTGCCGTAACATTCAAGGTGGGAATCTGTGTCGATTTTTCGATTATGAAACTGTTATAAGTGGTGTAACTGCTCAGGGGAGGGGAATGCTGACGCAGCACATTTCTACAGATTGCGAAGCAGTCAAGAATTGTGTAACTGCTCAAGGGCGGCATAAAATTTTTTCCGAGAGCTGGATTAAAATTCAAAAGCTATGGCAAGACGTTCGGGGGGTGGGCTGGGCCGTTATGCCTTTGTTCAAAAAAAAGCCCTGTAAAAGAGGGGTTGATGGAGCTGCGGGAGCCGAGGAAAAACTCGGGTCTATGCTGGCTTACGATGGACATTTGAAATTTAGAGCGGCTAGCCTGATTAAAGTTCCCATTGTAGCTGCCCTCTTTTACCAAGCGCAGTCAGGTGGGCTTGAGCTAGAGGAGAATATTTCGATTCCAGCCGAAGAGGTCGTTTTGGGTGGAGTGTTGAGCGAAGCTGGCTGTGGGCGTCCATTCACCTTAAGGGAGCTGGCTCGGCTGGCTATTGTGGTGAGCGACAACACGGCAGCCAATCTTCTAATAAAGAGGATGGGGTTTGTTTATATAAACAGGTTCATTCAAGAAATCATGCAAGCCGAGCAGACCGAGTTGCACCGCTATTTTATGCATTCTCCTGAGCATGAGGGAGAAAATTACACTACCCCCTGTGACTGCCTAGCAATTTTAGCTGGTTTATGGCGGGAGGACATTTTAAAAGGCGCTTTAATGCGCGAATTTTGGGATATTTTAAGCCGTCAGCAATTTATTGAAAAGTTGCCCAGTCACTTGCTGAATAAGGCCAAAACTTATAATAAAACTGGAGAGCTCGATGATGGAGCCCGTCACGATATGGCGGTGATAGAAACACCACAGGGCAGTTGGGCGGTAGTGGTGCTGACCGATCAGCAGATTTATCCTGGTTGGGAAATAGATGATAAAATGGCCAACTTTTCAGAATTGTTCTATCAGATTTTTGAAGCGAAGGCCTAAAGTTTGGCAGTTTTCAGTCGGCTTTAGTAAGTTGGAGGCAAATGGACCCTGGGCTGTGCTTTCCTTTTGGAACTGAACATTTTGCGCTCGGTGGTGATTCATGTTGGCTAGATTGCACCTTCGCTGTGAGCCCGGCTCTAAGTTTTGTTTGCAATTCGTTTTTGTGATTTGCCTCATTGGTCGGAACCTTTCACATTTAAATAAGCTTGTTTACTTTTTTTGAACTGGTCGAAAAGACTTAGATATTTGCGTAGCAGGGGAAGCATAGGTTGGTCGGAACATTTCCCGCAGTTGACGCAGTTTATAGGTAGGAGAAAGATATTTAAGTATTTATGTGTGCTAAGGATTCACCGGAATTCCACAGCGGCTTTGTGGCTTTGATCGGTCGGCCTAATGTGGGAAAATCTACTTTATTGAACGCCATTTTGGGTAAGAAGATAGCTATAACCTCTGGCATGCCTCAGACTACGCGTAGGCGCATTTTAGGCATCAGCAATACGCCGGATAGTCAAATTATTTTTGTAGACACTCCTGGTTTTCACACGACCAAAACGCGCTTAGGTGAATGGATGCTGGGTTCAGCCAAAACTGAGGGTAGTGAGGCCGATGTCGTTGTTATGGTGGTGGATGGCACCTGCAAGCCTGATGAGGATGATCGTGCAGTGGCCAAGTTCCTTTCCAGCGAGGTAAAGGCGCAGAAATTGCTGGTGGTCAATAAGGTGGACATGGTTACTCCCAAAGAAGTTTTGCTGCCTCGGATAGAAGCTTACCGCAAGCTTGGCAATTTCGCCGATGTCTATCCCATCTCTGCCCAGGATGGCGATAATGTAGCCGAATTGGTGGAACATCTGCGGCGCATGATGCCGGTAGGTACGCCCTATTTCCCGCCCGGGCAGATTTCCGATCAAGATGAAAATTTTATGGCCGAGGAGATCATCCGCGAAAAAGTTTTGAGTTGCACCTATAGGGAGGTGCCCCATGCTGTAGCCGTTAAGTTGGAAGAGTGTCGTCCTGCAGTCAACAAGCCGGATCAGTTGTATTTGAAGGCTGTAATATATGTGGAGCGGGCGGGGCAGAAGAA